>NZ_KE952827.1:0-13695 GCF_000466385.1 Aneurinibacillus aneurinilyticus ATCC 12856 | reverse complement strand
ACAGCAGAGCTGCATAAGGGCAACTAGAACTGTTCAACGCGTACACCTTCTTTCTTCCATCTTATGGATAATCAACAAGTTTATTTATTTTTCATTTCTGTCAAGCAGGAATCGCAGATTTTTCTACCCTTATATTCGGAAATATCTTCTATAGAATCACAGAAAATGCATCCAGGCGTATACTTCTGCAGAATAATTTGTTTGCCATCCACGAAGATTTCCATACCATCGCCGTGGTGTATGCCTAGTTTTTTTCTTACTTCCATTGGAAATACGATTCTTCCTAGATTGTCTAATTCGCGGACGATGCCTGTTTCATTCATGTCGTTCTCTCCCTATTTGTATAATCTTGTCTTCGCTATAAATTATATAAAAACATTTATACGTACTCAATAGTGATAACATATGTTTCCACATGGTTTTCCATAAGTTAGAAAATGTATAATGTTCTCTTATGAAGAGAGAGGGAGGAACAGATCGAATTCTCGGCAAGCTGACTTCCAAAAGATAAGCGTGCTCTATCTTAATGATGGTAAGTCACGTCCAAAACGATAAAATGAGCTTCTTTGTTACAAGAAAGCCTAAAAATTTCGTTTTTTGGGAGGACGATAGTTTGCAAGTACGTCATGTTGAAGCTCTAGTTCTCCACACAGTACATGGCCTTGTTGTGCAAAATGTGGTGCATATTGATACATAATACGCAACATGAAGGAAAGTTATCTTTCTATAAAAATCATGATTTGAGATTTTTATCTCTCATCTTTACATATTCACCTATATATTCTATCAATAAGGACACGGAACATATGAGAAAAGCAAAACTGAACTCTGCATAAGTTGTCAGCTTTACAGTATCAAGCCACTCATCAAGAAAATGAATACAAGACGCAAAAATGAAAAAAAGTATAATCTCATTCAAAACTAGAAGTGAAAGTCTGAGTCTTCCAGAGGAGATATGTTTAACAAACGCATCCAGCAAAGAACCTACAGGGGCTAGGATAATAAAAATGACTAACATAAACAGACACAATTGAAAAACAGAAAAGGCTGACTCAAAATACATCGGTATCGCCTCCAATAAATTGATAAGCTTATACATACAAATGCAAAAATTGCTGAGAATGCTCTCCTTTTTTCTAATCAAAACTTTTTGAACCTAAACCAATCCAAATATACTAACCTCATTTATTATCACTTCTTATGTGTCTTCACAATAAAATGGATTTTTATTTATCTTGTTACATCCGATTTTCTATTTATTTCATAAATCGTTCTTTTTTTCTAGACTTATTCCTTTCATGTAAGGTTAATGTAAGAGTGTAGACAGATACCAGAAAGCATCCTTCGTTAAAATGAGTAATACGAGAGCATCGGCGCCATACGCGGGATATTGTATTCTCTGATATGCAGCCTTTTAAGTCGGAGGCATTATTGCCCATTTTTCCCTTCAAAGTTGTACGTGAGTTTTATTCCTATTAATTACTTCTGAGCTCTACTCCTACTGAAGTTTCTGATCAGTCTTGAGACGGATGGGAAATCAGTCATAGGGTACTTTCTGATCATCATGTAATGCAGTAGTATAAGAAATAGTTGTGATATGGTAAATAGATACAACCTTGTTTTCTATTTCCTGTTAATAGCAGAAGAACAGGAGGAATAGTGTGAAAAGATCGTTAGTCATACCAGTAGTTGTTACAGCTCTACTCATGATTTCTGGCTGTAGCACTCCGGCATCATCTAAAGTGTCGGAAGAAACAAAAAAAACAAAAGTAGTCAATATTATTAAAGTAATGGAGCAAAAACAGTCTTCTATCATGACTAAAGCGGGGGTTATAGGGGCAAAACAGGAGAATCAACTGGCGTTTGGAACGTCTGGAAAAATCGTAACTCTGTCCATTAAAAAAGGAATGAAGGTAAAAGCCGGCCAGGTTCTGGGTACGCTTGACACATCCGGAAATCAAAGTACCATTGCTTTATCTCAGACGCAAATCAATGGGGCGCAGGAAAAACGCGCCAAAATTTTGCGTGGAGATAGCAAGGTAGTAGATACATACGATAGTACAATTCAGCAAACTGAAAATTCGATTGCTAATACAGAAGATTCAATAAAAAAACAAGAAATTAAAATTCAAGATCAGATGAAAACGCTGGAACAGGATAAAACAGATCTTCAGAGAAAGGAAGCTTTATTTTCCAATGGGGCTATATCAAAAGCTGATATAGATGGCGTAAGAACAAAAGTAGACAAAGCTCAATTGTCATTAAAAAGTGAACAAACCGAGTTAGAATCATTGAAACAGCAGAAAAAACGCTTACAGGAGCAAAAACAATTAACGCTTCGTCAAAGAGAAAAAGCCATTCAGGCGGACAAAGATAATGCGGATCGGCTAGCTAGCATAACTACGGAAATTGCTACAGCTCAAAATGGAATTGTGAAAGCCAATAAGGAGATTCAGGATTCCAAGTTAATTGCTCCGTTTGACGGGATTATTACCGATGTAAGTTTTCATTCTGGCGATGTCGTTGCACAAGGAAGTTCCGTTGCTACAATCGTTGATTTGTCAGGAGTAAAAGTCAGCATAGAAGTAGAGCCTGCACTAATACAGCAATTTACAAAAGGGAAGAGCATAACAGTGATAAATGAAGTGGGGGAGCAGACAGCAGGGTCGGTTACATATATTTCTCCCCTGATAGATGCAAAAAACGGAAAATACAAGGTGGAAATTACGGTTCCTCATTCCCCAGAGAAATGGCAAGGCGGTATGATTGCAAGTGTACAGATGCCACGTAAACTGGCAACAAGTACTATTCTTCCCTTGGAATGTATCGGGGTGGGGGAAAAGGGCCGCTATGTACTTGTAGTTGAAAATGGAATGATAAAGAAAAGAAAGGTAGAAATAGGTCAAATTATCGGTGATAGGATTGAAGTTCTTTCCGGTGTTCATCCGGGGGACAGTGTGGTTACTTCAGGTATTTCCTTCCTTCTTGAAGGCGAAAAAGTAACACCGAAGGAGGGATAGAGATGGAGCGATTTATTGAATTTTGCTTACAACATAAACTTATTGTTTATTTGTTAACATTTTTCATTCTTTTTGCAGGAACTGCTTCTATTTTTACATTTAAGCGCGAACTTATGCCAAAGCGAAATTATCCATGGATTACAGTCAATGTCTCTGGCGCTTCTATCCCTGCTGAGGAAATGGAAGATAAAGTAACAAACCCGGTAGAAAAGGAAATTAATTCACTCTCTAATATTAAAAACTATCAATCAACAACAACACCTGGAAACGCCCAGGTTAGAGTTGAGGCAGAGGACGGAAAAGGCGAACAGGTCAAACAGGATATTGAATCTGCGGTTAATCGGCTACGAAACACTTTTCCAAAAACGGTGAAGACGGTAACCGTTGTGCAGGAGGGAAATCAGGCGACTGAAGTATTAATGAGCCTTGCTCTTTCAGGGAAAGAGCTTCCTGTTCTTTATAATCTTTCAAAGACGGATTTTACCAGTCGATTAGAAGCTATTGAGGGCGTCAAAAAGGTAGAAGTATCCAATGCAAATGTGGCTAACAAAATTCAAATTACCTTTAAACCGGATCAATTGGCTGCCTACAAGATGACGCCAAAAGGCATTGTCGATCAGCTGCAGGAATCTAATGTAAAACAGGCAATTGGAACATTGAAAAACAGGAGCTTTAATACAGTTGTTGAGATAGATAACTCATATAAGACAGTAGAGCAGATTAATTCTGTATTTATTAAAACACCTATAGGGAATGTCCCGTTATCCAATCTGGCTGTTACTGAAGATATGCGTGGGAAGAAGAAGGATGCGATTTTTCGCTATAACGGGGAAGACTATGTCCAGTTATCCCTCACAAAGACAGAGGGCAGCGACATTATTCGTACATCTGATAAAGTAAAAGAAGAGATTGAAAAAATAAACAAGGAATCCAACGGCAAGTATAAGATGACGGTATCTGTAGACTTTGCAAGCTATATCAAGCCGTCTATTAACAATTTGAGCCGTGACCTGACTTTGGGTGGACTTCTTGCCATTATCATTCTACTTATTTTCCTACGAAATTGGCGCGTTACCCTTGTCATTTCAACAACACTTCCTGTTTCCATTATGATGACGTTCATCGGTATGAAATTCGGTGGCTATAATATTGATATGGTTACCTTGATATCTTTAAGTTTATCAACAGGGCTGATCGTCGATGCTGCTATTGTGGTTTTGGAAAGCATTTATCATTTACGGGAGAAGGGCCATACGTTACGCGATGCGATTAAGCAGGGAGTAAAGGAAGTTATAACACCGGTTCTGACGTCCCAGTTAACCATTATTGTTGTATTTGTTCCATTAGTGCTATCTAATCTAGGTGGAACCGGGTTTAAACCGATTATGATGACTATTGCTTTTACGATCACGGTAGCGATTCTTGCGTCTACCATTGCAGCGCTTCTATTTGTTCCCGTTTTCTCTAACGGCTTTCTACAAAAAGATAAACAGATGCACCAGGAAGCAGGAGGGCGTGCTTCGGGATTAACAAATTTCTTTGTTAATTTTGCCGCCCTGGCTTTACGCCATCGCATCATTACAATTATTCTAGCAAGTTGTTTATTTGCTGGGGCACTTATGATTTCCCCGATGGTGCAGATGAGCTCTATAAATGATATAGATGAAAATCATGTATACGCCAGTGTAAAGCTACAAAGCGGGGAGACGCTGGGGAGTGCACTTTCTAAAACACTGCAAATCGAGCAGGACTTTAAGGAAATTCCGGAAATTAAAGACCTGTATATTACGACAGATAAACAGTCATTAGGAATTGATATGAATTTGATCAAGATAAAAGAGCGGAAGCGGCCGAAAGAAGAAATCCTGCTTGATATGAATAACAAACTGAACGCTTTAAAAGGAGTTGAGCACATACAGGTTGGTTTCGGCAGCAGTGGCCAGATGGCGCCAGGCGTTGAACTAGAAGTTAAAGGAAAAGATAATGAAGTGCTTCACCAGCTTTCTGAAAAAACGGAAAAAATGCTTGCCGCCATACCAGGCATAAAAAATGCACGCAGCGATTTTAGTGCTGGGGAAGAAAAAGTTATTCTTACTCCGCGTCAGGATATTATGAACCAACTGGGAATTACCCAACAAAGTCTGATGGCACAGATTGAGGGCTTTGTGAATGAGGAGTCTATCACAAACTTTACACTTGAATCGCTGGAGCTTGATGTCGTCGCCAGATACCCGGAGAATTTAATGAAACATCCGGAACAACTGCGGCAAATTAACATTACGACACCGGAAGGAGTGAAGGTACCACTCACTCATTTGATAGACTGGAAATACAGCAAATCCCTGAAGAGTATTGCTCATAAAGATGGGGAACGCGTCGCCAATATACATGCTGAGATTATTGGCTCCGATCCGGGAACGGTGGGTAGAGAAGTAACGAAAAAATTGGAAGGGATTTCTGTGCCGACAGGATATAGCATTGAAATGGCAGGTACATTAAAACAACAAGGAGAAAATGCACAGAGTGCTCTTATGGCCCTCCTGACAGTTATCGGGATGATTTATTTGATTATGGTTGCACAATTTAATCGACTTAGTCATCCGTTTATTATTATGCTATCGCTTCCTATGGCAATTGTCGGTGTAGTAGTGGGACTTGTGGTTACACAACGACCGCTCAATGAATTAGGCTATGTAGGAATTATTATGCTGGTTGGTATTGTGGTTTCTAACGCCATTCTCCTTATTGATCGAATTAATCTACTACGTAACCATGACAAGATGGAATTGAAGCCTGCGATACTAGAAGCAGTGCGGAACCGTGTACGGCCGATTTTAATGACAAAGCTTACTGCTATTCTGGGGATGCTTCCTCTTGCACTAGCAATGTCAGAGGGGGGAGCGCTAGAAGCGCCGATTGCTACCATTGTGATTTCGGGATTGATTTTCCATACAATAATAACCTTGGTTCTTGTTCCTGTCCTTTATTCCATTTTTGAGGATATGGATATCTGGAGGAAAAATCGACAGAAGCGAAAAAAGCAAGGACGAAACATAATACATGAAAAGGATGCCGTTTAACGGTATCCTATTTTGTTTCCTGTGGTAGGTTTAAAACAAAGTTTAACCGTTATAATAAAGTTAAATCGCTTATATGTGGATTTTTGATAATGCAGGGTTTTTTCTTCAAGGGTATTGATTATCCAGTATAATCCAGAGTGTAGCGTCATCACACCGTGCCCCAAACGGGCGTCGGTTCGTCTCCCGCACCGAGAGGCCCAGATGTTTTGCCGGTCCGGCCCTGGCGCCACAAAGCGGCCGTGTCTCTTCCTTGTAGAGAAAGACGAGGGAACACGCCGACGCGTGCACCTTCTTCCTTCCATCTTATGGATAATCAACAGGCGTGAAGAAATATATTTAAGTTAAAGGAGTAGAATATGGAAAATAATGTTTTTGAACAAATGGCAAAAAAATATGATACAGAAGAACGAATTGAATTAGCCAAAGTTATAGTTAAGGAAGTAAGATCAGAATTACGAAATAGTAAATCAAAATCATTAATAGACTATGGGAGTGGTACCGGTTTAATTGGTTTAGAATTAACAGACTTGGTGGATTCTGTTTTGTTAGTGGATTCATCAAAACAAATGTTGGAGGTTGCAAAAGAAAAAATTTCTCGCAAAGGAATTACAAACTCCAAGGTGGTTTGTTCAGATTTTACCGAAGAAACACCTAAACTTAAGGCAGACATAGTTTTAATGTCACTAGTTCTTCTTCATATTCCGGATACTAAAAAAATTCTACAAGAATTATTGAACGTTTTAAATAATGGTGGCAAATTAATTATTATTGATTTTGACAAAAACGATAAAGTAAATCATCCAAAGGTTCATAATGGTTTTTCCCATGAAAGCCTAAAAAAAATATTATCCGAAGTTGGATTCAAATCCATCAAAATTAAGACATTCTATCGCGGAAATTGTATTTTTATGAATCAAGATGCCTCAATGTTTATAGCAAGTAGTATAAAGTGACTTCTTAAACAATCGGGCGCGATTCTTGAGCATGAAGTAAATGGGCAATACATATTATACATGACTAATATGTATTGCCCTTTATTTTTTATGACTTTCTACAAGTTAGGTCTTTATAATGTATGCTAAGACAATTTTTGGAATGAAAAAACTTTTCTTGATACCCTGAATGTTTTTTATAACCAAGCTTTTTTTAAGAGTTCCACACCAAGCTGGATTTCATTACGAGAAAGATTACTAAAACCAAGTTTAATAATTGGTTTATCAGAATTGTTTTTAACGAAGTAAAGTGAGGTGGGATACACTTTAACACCATAAGAGGAAGCACGCTCGATTAGCCATTCTTCTGAGCGTTTCAAGTGTACTTTGACTAATAAGTATAAGCCAGACTGCTCACCAATAATGGATATATTTTGCCCAAATTCTTTTCTTAATGCTAATACTAAGTGCTGCATTTTTCGTTTATAAACAAGACGCATGCGTTTAATGTGGCGATTCCATTCCCCATCTTCCATAAATTTAGCCATGGTGAGTTGGCTAAGAATCGAAGTGGTACTTTCGAAATGAAGGAATTGATGTTTATAACGATCTAAAAGGGGCTGCGGCAACACCATGTAACTTAAACGGATTCCTGGAAGAAAGGACTTTGAGAAATTCCCTAGATAAATGACCCTTGATGAATCAATAGAAGCGAGAGCCGGAAATGGCTGTTGTGTATAGCGGAATTCACTATCATAATCGTCTTCAATAATGTATCCATTCCTCTTGTCAGCCCAATGAATAAGTGCATGCCGTTGTTGAATAGGCATGCTTACCCCGTATGGACTGTGATGGGAAGGCGCTACATAGATTAATCGTGATTTCATATGTTCTAATTGTGAAAAATCAGCACCTGTTTCATAAACGGGTAACGTTTCAAGCGTAAAACAATTTAATTGAAAAGCTTCCCTAGCGCCATCATACCCAGGGTCTTCAACTGTAATGCTCGAAAAATCATCCTTCAGTATATGCCCAAGGTATACAAGCATTTGTTGGGTACTGCTTCCGATAATAATTGCATTTGCATCTGCTTTTACCCCACGGGATTGGAGTAGGTATGCGGCAATTTGTTCACGTAAGCACATCTCACCAAAGGGTTCCCCGTATCGAAAACTCTCCTGTAACGTGAGTACTTGATTGGCAATTCTCCTCCAAATTTTTAAAGGAAAATGTGTTTGATTTACCGCATCTGGCCGAAAATCAACGAGGACAGGTATTACTGACTCTGTTTGCCTTTTATTATGGGAGATTAACACCTCCTGAAATAAAAGGGGCTCCAATTCATTTGCAAAATAACCTTTTCGTCCTTCTCCACGAATATAGCCTTCAGCTACAAGTTGCTCATAAGCCATTAATGTCGTATTGCGACTTACTTGAAGAGAGTCTGCAAGTTGACGAATGGAGGGCAATTGCTCATTAGCCAGTATATCCCCTTGCTCAATAAATAATTTAAATTGCTCATAGATTTGTTTGTATTTGGGAGAGTCATCCTTGAAAGTAAAAATGGTATTTTTCATTTACTATCCCTTCTGACATGTATATTTGTTTATTATTGTACCTTTTTTCATGTCAGTTTGTATAATATTATTTTTTTAACGGATATTTATTTTTAATTCTTATATTTTTTAAAATTCAATTACAGGTTGAAAGGATGATTATTGTGTACATTCCTAAGCAATATCGTATGGAGCATGATGAGGCAGTTCAAATGATGAAGTCTTACCCGTTTGCCTTATTGATTACTGTTGATGAACATCGCCCGTTGGCTACGCACATTCCGTTGGAAATTCGTGAAGATGAAGGGAAAATCTATGCGACTGGGCACATTGCATACGGAAACATGCAGAAGAAAACCTTGGATAATAATAGTGATGTGTTGCTTATTTTTCAAGGACCACATGCTTACATTTCGCCAAGCTGGTATGAGGTTGAAGAGGTTCCTACATGGGATTATCTAGCTGTACATGCGTATGGAACAGCGCGTGTAATCACTGGGGACGAGCTGAAATCAGCTTTGGGTACTATGCTTAAACACTATGAGTCTCATCGAGAAAATGGTCGGCTCTGGGATACGTTTGATCCAAAGTTACTTGAGAGTGAAATGAAAGGAATAGTTGGCTTTGAAATTGAAATCACTACTATTCAAGCTGCAGCCAAAATGAGCCAGAATCGCAACAACACCGATTACAAATCGATTGTTGCAGAGCTTGAAAAATCAAATGAACAAGAGGAAGTTCAGGTTGCTCAGTGGATGCGTGAGCAACGGAAAGGGTTATTTAAATGATCAACCTAACCCTCCCTGATATGTGAATTTTTTCAGTATTGTACCTTTTTTCATGTCAGTTTTGATTATATCATACCACGTACTATATAAGTTACACTTGATATTTTGGCATGATAACGTGGTTGGATGCGCCCTGCGCTCTGGCAGAGGAAAGGCCAGTGTGTCTTTTCCTGCCTCCTTGATGAAAACGAACCTTAAAAATAAAGTGTAACCTTGCTTTAACCAATCAAGGAGAAGCCCTATTAAATCATGTGCAAAAATACAACAAGGAGTTGCATTTTATGGAGTTTTCAACGATTTGGCTATTTGTAATTGCTGCTGCTTATCTTATCTATCTGGGGTGTAAGATTTTATTTTCTACATCTGATGGAACGACTTCAGAAATTCCAAAAGCCCCTCGCAAAAAATCATTAAAGATTTTTTACGAATCAGCGCTTGTAGAAGTAATGAATCCTAAGACAGCACTCTTCTTTTTAGCCTTCTTTCCGCAATTCATATCCCCTTCTACTGGATCAGTCACAGTACAATTTTTACTTTTAGGAACTATATTTATTATCCTAGCTTTTAATTAGTGATGGTCTGTATGCAGTTCTTGCAGCAAGTATTAGAAAGCGGATTGTGGGTAGTAAGGAGAGTTCAAGGTTAGTGAATCGGATAACTGGTTATTTGTATATTGTTCTAGGGGTATTCTCCACCTTTGCAAGCCCCTCCAAAACATAAGAGTGTTATGATGAAATTTATCGTGTTGTGACACAACAAATAGCGATTCTACCAAGACAATAAGTAAAATGAAATGGAGAGATATTTTATGCCCAGATTTATTATTGAAGATGCCTTTTGGTCATTATTTCCTCAGGCAAAAATAGGCACCGTTATTTGCCAGGGGATTGATAATTCAATAAGAGACGTTGAAATCTACGAGAAGCTGCTACAGGAGGCAGAGAAAGAAGCACATAAATTCTTAAGTCTGGAGGAATTTAGTAGTAATCCAGTCATATCTGTTTGGCGAGAAGCTTTTCAGAAATTCAAGACAAAGAAAGGGGCAAGGTGTTCCATTGAAGCTTTATTAAAAAGAGTGAAAAATGGCAATCATATCGGAACAATAAACCCGCTTGTTGACATTTATAATTCAATTTCATTGCGTTATGGACTTCCGTGTGGTGGGGAAGATATTGACACTTTTGTAGGTGATATTCGGCTAACGCAGGCAAATGGCAACGAACCGTTTATCCCATTGGGAAATGATGAAAATGCTTCGCCATATGAAGGTGAAATTGTTTATAAAGATGATGATGGTGCAATATGTAGATGCTGGAATTGGCGTGAAGCTCTGAGGACGATGCTAACAGAAAATACGAAAAATGCATTCCTCTGTATTGAATTAATAGATGAAGCAAGAAGCGATGAGTTTCACAGGGCGCATCCACCCTCCTCTTTTTTCCGAATTTCCTCCTTCCAACCACGTGATCATGTCAAACTATCAAGCGTAACTTACGTAGACGATGAGCCGGGAGATAACCGCGGCTATCAATAAATGACGGGAGTGAACCTTCCAGTCGTCAGGGCCTTGAGCGAACCCTTCGATACATGTCGCCTGCTGCTCTTAATCATATCGCTAGTAAAACAGGAAGTATGAGGAGAAAGCGAAAGTGCCAGGGCACCGAACAGAATTGATGACTAGCTTGTTTATTTTTGCCGACTTCATACAAAGTTTCTGTTTTTTTGATGCTCTGTCATATATACAATAGGAAGTAGAAAAAGCTCAAACAAGACATAAATTGCCACACCTGTTGATTGTCCATAAGGTGGAAGAAAGAAGGTGCGGCGTCGGCGTATTCTCTCGTCTTTTTCCTATAAGGAAGAGACATGGTCGCGTGGTGCCAGTGCCGGACCGGCGCTCGTTTGGGACACGGTGTGGTGACGATCCTCTCTGGACCGTACTGAATAATCAACACCCTTGATAAATTGTATTGGAGGCCTGGTATATGGTAGGGGTAAGCACATTGCTAGTAAACGCATTTATTATTATTATTATTTGTATTTTATTTTATCAAGTTTCTTGGATGGATAGAACAGACGAAAAGGCACACAATGCAATCCTAATTTTTTTATTAGCTACCGTTGCTACTGTACTATGCATGACATTTCCTTTCCATGTATCGTTAGGCTATATTTATGATTTGCGATTGGTCCCTATTATTTTATGTTTTCTTTATGGAGGATATAGAAGCTTATTTTTTACTAGTATTGTTTATCTCACTTATCGTTATTACTTAGGAGGGGCTGGCTTTTATGCTTCCGTTCTTTTGTGCCTGATTTTGGTTTTTATTATTTTTATCTTACAGTATGTATTTCCTGGTTTGATAAGAAAAAGAAAAATGGTTACAGGTATGTTTCTTATTTTTGTAGCCTGTACTATTTTTATTATTTTTTCAATATTTAATGAAATAAAAATAAATAATGGGATTAGTGATATAATTACACAATTTTTTATTAGATATGCTGTAATTAATTTATTTACGATGTGGCTCTCCCTCTATTTAATTGAAGCCATGATTGAGAGGAAGAAATTAAAAGAGGAGATGAATCGATCAGAGAAAATGCGCATAATAGGTGAACTGGCTGCCTCTGTAGCCCATGATGTAGTACATGGATTTATGCAGTTGCTTGGCAGCGATAAAATTCAAGAAAGTAAAAAAGAAGAGTATTTGCAAATAATGATGGCTGAGCTAAATAGAGCACAGTCTATCATTACAGACTATTTATCCCTTGCTAAATCAGAGATAGGAACCAGGGAGCAAGTGAACATGGAGCAGCTCATACAGCAAATTGTTACGATTGTTTCTCCGTTAGCCTTATTGAATGGTGTAGAAATCCGTTGCTCTATATCTATGACTGAATTACCGTATTTGCATACTGATCCCGAAAAAATAAAACAGTGCCTTATCAATATAATGAAAAATGGAATTGAAGCGATGACTAACGGAGGGATTTTACAAGTTAATGTACATAAAAGGAGTGACGATTTTATTATTGATATCATCGATACAGGGATAGGTATGACATCGGAAGAGGTAAAGCAGCTGGGGATGCCTTTTTATTCTACAAAAGAAAAGGGAACCGGATTAGGCACAATGGTTTGCTATAGTATTATTAGAGGGCTAAATGGCAAGATAGAAGTTACAAGCCAAAAAGGGAAGGGAACGTGTTTTTCGATTATCATCCCAGCATGTTAAGTGGACATTGTATCATAGACATTGTATCATATAGAATTCATTTGACGTAGTAACAAAGGTTCAGGCAGGTAGGAGAATCGGAGAAAGAAGAGGTTGGATGCGCTTCTTTTTTGATGAATAATAAGCTGAGAGGAGAAAAGGAGGAATTTATTTTGATGATACGCCGTGCAAGTAAAGAAGATGCAAATGCATTGAGTGAACTGTCATTTCGCTCTAAGGCTTACTGGGGCTATAACGATGCATTCATGAAAGCATGCCGGGAAGATTTAAAAGTGACAGAGGAAGATATAAATCTTTCGCACGTATATGTACTCGAAGTATATGGAAAGGTGGTTGCATTTTATAGCTTGGTATATGACAAGGAAGGAGCTGAGCTAAGAAATTTCTTTGTTGATCCTATTGGCATTGGTAAAGGGTATGGGAAGTATATATGGAAGCATCTTATTGAAACTGCAAAATGTCTGGGGATAGAGCAGTTTTTCATACATAGCGATCCGCATGCGGAAGGGTTTTATAAAAAGATGGGAGCCATGCGCATTGGTGAGGTACAGTCTACTGTATTTCCCGATAGAAAGCTTCCTTTCATGCAGGCTATGGTTAAACCATAAAACAGTAACCCGGTTTATTACCTACGTATGGTTCATTTTTGTATAAAATATGTGTAAATCCCCATACTGAAAAGGAGTGTCATGGACATACATACATTAGAAGGGGGATGTGTGATGCGTAATCAATTGGTACAGGATGCCCAACAGTCATTAAACAATGCTTTCCAGGCCGTGAGCCAGCTTGAAGGTACACCGAATGAAAAGCAAGTGATGAATAGTGCACGTAATGCAATGGAACATGCCCGTCGTGCTATCGAACAGGTGCGAAGTCACGGGGAGCAGCAAACTGTGGATGAGATGGAGCGGCAAATCGAGCAGCTTCAGGCGCGGTTTGAGTCAGCACAGGATGACAGCGCCAAGCATATTAATTAACAAGATCAAAAAACTCGCGGGATGAGTTCCGCGAGTTTTTTGATCTTGTAACCAATAAATAATGTCACGCCTGTTGATTATCCATAAGGTAGAAGAAAGAAGG
>NZ_KE952826.1 GCF_000466385.1 Aneurinibacillus aneurinilyticus ATCC 12856 | reverse complement strand
CTCTGGATCATACTGGATAATCAACACCCTTGATGTTAGCATAAATTTTTGCTACTTATTTATATGCAAAAGGAGTATACTTAGAAAGTAATTATAGAGCGGTTATGTTATAGCTGAAGAAGAAAAAGGTATGCGTATAAAAAGGACATGTCCGGCTTCGAGAAGAAGGACGCTGTCCTTTTTCGTTTGGAAAGGAGAGAAAAGGATGGATATATTTGCAATTTTGGCTGTGATCGCTGTGCTTGGCATTATTTCTAAAAATGCAGCAATCTGGATAGCAGCCGGCGGATTGATGCTTCTTAAGCTTTTGCCCTTTGAGCAGCCGTTGAATTGGGTCAATCAATATGGGCTAAAGATTGGTATTGCTGTTTTGACCATGGGGGTGCTGGCACCGATAGCACTCGGCAAAATTACGACTGTAAACCTGTTGGATACACTTAAAAGCGGAATAGGTATTATGGCAATTGTTGTCGGGCTTGGTGTTGCATACCTTGGTGGCCGGGGAACCAGTTTGCTGACAGCACAGCCGCATATCGTGACGGGTCTGTTAATTGGCACCATTCTCGGTGTAGCATTCTTCCGTGGTGTACCGGTCGGTCCGCTGATTGCTGCTGGCGTGCTGGCCCTGTTTGCGGATACGCTAAAGTAAGCTATACTGAACGCATGGAGGATTGACTACAAATGAATGAAATACAACAAGCAAACGCTCCATTGTTGTGGGGCGATAAACGATACCATACGTGGAATTATCATCTGCGTCAGCAGTTCGGCGAGAAAGTGTTTAAAGTTATGCTCGATGCAGGCTTTACTTGTCCGAACCGTGATGGGACGATTACGACCGGAGGCTGCACATTTTGCAGTGCCCGCGGTTCAGGTGATTTTGCCGGTTGGCGACGTGATGATTTGGTAACTCAATTTAATGAGGTGAAGGAGCGGCAGCATAAAAAGTGGCCGGATGCAAAATATATCGGATATTTTCAGGCATACAGCAATACGTATGCGCCGGTGGATGTCCTGCGCGATTATTACGAGATCATTCTGCAACAAGAAAATGTAGTAGGCTTATCTATTGCGACTCGTCCCGATTGTTTGCCTGATGATGTAGTGGAACTGCTGGCGGAATTAAATAAGAAGACGTATCTGTGGGTAGAACTTGGATTGCAGACGATTCATGAATCAACATCCCAACTTATTAATCGTGCACATGATACAGCTTGCTACTATGAGGGTGTAGAAAAACTTCGCAAGCATGGTATACGTGTCTGCTCGCATATCATTTTTGGTTTGCCGGGCGAGACGGAAGAGATGATGATGGAGACGGCTCAGGCGGTGGCGCATATGGATGTGCAGGGGATTAAAATTCATCTGCTTCATCTGCTTCGTAAAACACCGATGGTAAAGCAGTATGAAGCAGGTTTGTTGAAGTTTCTGGAACAAGACCAATATGTACGGCTTATTGCTGATGCATTGGAAATCCTGCCCCCTGAGATGGTGGTCCACCGTCTGACTGGTGATGGTCCTCCTGACCTGCTGATCGGGCCGATGTGGAGCCGGAAGAAGTGGGAAGTGCTCAATGCGATTGATGCTGAATTGAAGCAGAGGGATACGTGGCAGGGGAAGGAATATAAACAGACATAAAAACAATCGAAGTCCGGTTGCGGTTCATATAGCTGCAAGCGGGCTTTTTTCATTTCGCACAAGACAGAAGTAATGGGACATTCATGCAGCAGAATTAAAGAGGCAGGTAAAGGGACAGGATCAGATTGTCCGCCCCTGTCCCTTAGCTGGGCAGTTAGGCTTGAGGCATTGGAGTAGGTGTGGGCTTTGCAAACCCCTCTTTGTATTTATTATCAATATACTGGCGGATTTCGAGTAAGCTTTTACCGTCCTGTTTCATGACAATGGATTCTGCAGCGATATTCAAGCAATTGGCGCAAGTGGTTCCATGCGAGTTCCAGACGATTTTACCGTCCGGTTTCACCTCTTGAATGAAGCAGTCTCGATTGCTTTTATGTCCCACGCTTTCGCCACAGCCACAGTAGCAAGCCATATGCTCTACGATTTCATGATTTTGTCCTACGGCCTGATATACCTTGGCGACCTGTGGATCGAAGCCGTTAAGGAAGGAGGGAAGCTTGTTGGGACCAGCGGTTGTCTCCAAAATATCTCCGCCCGGAAGCTGTTTCTGATGTGCGGCGTGCCCTTCTTGCTGTGTCGGTTCTTCCTTGGAAGAGCATCCGATGAGTCCGGTACCGAGCACCAGCATGAGAGAGGCGGTCAAAAGGAGTATCTTCTTTGCACGCATGTTCATTATGTAAGGGACCTCCATTTTCCAGAATGAAGTAAGAAGAATTATTCATATACATTATAACGGAATTAATCCGTAAATCTTGTGACAAATTGTCGCCATTCTTCTTCTGTATCTGTATTCACTATCTCATCATATACTTCCTGTAGCCAGTCATCTGCATCACAAGGTTCTGGAAGGGAGGTACCGGTCATCATCTCTGCTGCACGGTTATCATTGCGCCATTTTTCCTGATAAGTAGAAAGCAGCGGCATGATGGCTTCGCGTAATAGTGCAGTTTCCTGCAGCGGATTGCGCTCTAGCCTCGCTTCATACGCTTCCAAATATTCCTCCTGTGTTTTGGGTGCTTCTTCCTCAGACATTGGTATGCCAAGAAATACAGCATGTCTTGCTTTATCCAGCAAATGTCGAATTTGTGCGGCATTCATTAAGAACGACCTCCCGATTTTTTTCTCTTGCGTATCGTTTTCTCCTATAGTAGCGTATTTTCCATAAAAGTGCGACCGTGAAGGGAGGCTAACATGAACAAAGAGAAGGGAATGAATCGTCGAAGTTTCATTAAGCGGCTTGTAGCGGCGGTAGGGGGGCTGATGCTGTTCGCAGGACTTGATGCATTCTTTATTGAACGTCGTTTGTTGCGTCGGTGTGATATTGCGGTTCCGCTTTTGGATATGCCCAGTGCGTTTGACGGGTTTCGCATCGCGCATTTTTCAGATGTACATATTGGGCATGGGCTTACGGCAAATGACCTGAGGTTGTTAACAGAAAGGATAAATGAAGCGAAACCGGACATGATTGTATTTACCGGCGATTTAGTGGATGATGGGATGGAAGAGCTAGCTGAGACAACGGAAATGTTAGCCCTTTTACAGGCGCCATACGGAAAATATGCGGTGCTCGGCAATCATGACGTGCGCGGCAAAGCAGATCCTGATCAAATCATTGAGGCATACCGGAATGCGGGATTCATCCCTCTTGTGAATCAGCGCGTTACGGTTCGTCATAAAAATGCCGAAGCAAGCTTCACACTGGCTGGGCTTGATGATAACTGGAGACGTCCTGACTGGGAAAAGACATTTGGCGAACGGCAGGAAGACGGACTTGTCATCGCATTGATTCATGAACCGGATTTGGCTGATCAGGCCAAGGAGTATGGGGTATCGCTGCAACTTTCGGGACATAGTCATGGTGGACAGGTACGTCTTCCGTTAGTAGGCGGGCTTTTGTATCCGCCGTGCGGGCGTAAATATCCGGACGGATTACAAAAAGTAGAAGATAGCGGTATGCTTGTTCACACATCGCGCGGTATCGGTACAACAATTTTGCCAATTCGGTTCTTATGTCCGCCGGAATGGTATATACTTACGTTGCGAGAGAAATAATAAATATAAGTAGGTTCAAGAAATTGTGACAATTGGACTAACTTGTCTCCTGTTTTTTTTCCAGAATTCGTTTATAATAAACGTATGAACGCCTATAAAGGAGAGACTCTTTATGTTATCAAACATCGGATTTCCCGGTCTCATTTTGATTCTTGTGATTGCGCTTATTGTATTCGGACCGAAGAAACTGCCTGAAATCGGTCGTGCTTTCGGACAAACTTTGAAAGAGTTCAAGAATTCCACACGTGAGTTGACAGCCGATGATGATGATAAGAAGCCAACGCTAAAAGAGATTAAGTAATAATATCATTACATGTGAAAGAGGATGTTTGAGCATCCTCTTTTTGTTTGGGTAGAAAACTATATACATCTGATGTGATAAATCGACACATGTTTGTGGTGGGAGGTAAGAAAAGAAGGAAGGGCAGTGGGCGGGAGTGGCCGGAAAAAGACACGCTGGCCTTTCTTCTTCCGACCACTTGAACTTTTGTTACTATGTACACGCTATTAGGCTCGAAAAATGTCGAAACATTATCCGAGTTTTATATTTACATTATATTCATGATAAGTTAAAATTTAGTTGCAAGAGATATATATAGGGGAGGATATCATGAGAAAAGTAGCAAAAGTCGGACTTTCATGTTTATTAGCACTAACTGTCGCAGCGCCGGTTGTAGCAATCCCTGGAGCGATTGAAGCGGCTCCTAAGAAAGCAACTGCGAAGAAGTCGTATACGACTGCTGAGCGTGCTTATATCAAGTATCAAAGCGATACTTTGTATAAGCTGCGTACGCAGACAGAAGACTTAATAAAATTATTGGAAAAGTATGATGAATATGAAAATAAGGACGCGGAAAAGTTTGTCGTGCTCTTTATAAATAAAGTAGAGGCATGGGATAAGACGCTTAAGCAAACAGAAAAGTACCGTCCGCAGGATGTGCCCGGAACGTTGAAAAAAGCACATAGCTTTTTTACCGAAGCAAGAAAACATAATCTTGCCGCTTACCAACTGTTGAGCAACACTATATTAGGTGAAGAAGATTTGTCGGATGCTCAAGTGGACAAAGAGATGGACAAGTTTTTTAAGGAATACGCATTATTCAAAGGAAAAGCCGGCAGCTTCAATGAAGAAATCAACCGCTTAAATAAAATCTATAAATAGCATACATAAGACATGTGGCCACTCTTCGGGGTGGCTTTTCATATTTATATTTTTTATTTAGCCTCTTTTCTTTTTATAGTAAAGAGTGTATAATACGATGTTGTAAACATAAAGAACGGTGATATAGAAAGAAGTCATTTGGCTATTGTTGTTGATTCTGGTTGTCCCTTTCGCGCTTTGACGTGTTGGGGCTTTTTGTTTTGTGTTTATGAAAGTGAATGAAAGGAAGTTGAGTGCCCATGGAAATATGGAAACGAAACTTATATATATTGTGGTTTGCGCAGTTTATGGTATTGGCGGCGATGAATCTGGTTATACCGTTCTTGCCGTTGTTTCTTCAACATGATTTGGGAGTGAGCGACCCTGTCGCCGCACAGCATTGGACGGGATGGATTTTTGCGGCGAACTTCCTGACCGCATTTCTTGTGGCTCCGCTTTGGGGTAAGCTGTCGGATAAAACTGGTCGGAAGGCCATGTTATTGCGATCAGGCATCGGCATGTCGCTCGTGACGTTATGTATGGGATTTGTTACATCTCCGGTACAGCTTCTCGCCTTGCGTTTGCTGAACGGATTGATCTCCGGATTCGTGCCGGCAGCGGTTGCGCTTGTATCAACCAATACACCTAAGGAGAAGGCAGGCTATGCGCTCGGACTTCTGCAATCCGGAGCGGTAGCGGGTACTATTTTAGGTCCTTTGCTTGGTGGTTTGCTGGCAGAATGGGTATCATTCCGCGATATTTTTCGTGTGACCGGCTTGTTGCTGTTCGGTGCTGCCATGCTTGTATTGCTGTTCGTGCGGGAAGTGAATAAGCCACAGCCGAAATTAAAGGCAGAACTTCTCCCGAATGAAGAAACTGGCTTGCGTCGAATTATTCATACCTCTCCGTTGCCGGGGTTGTTCTTGACCGGATTCCTCATCCAATTCGCGATGATGAGCACCAACCCGTTCATGTCTTCGTATGTGCAGGAGTTATGGCCTGGCGGAGCATTCATGTCGTTGATGGTCGGTATTGTTATCTCAGCATCTGGTATCTCGACGATGCTTTTCTCGCCACTGCTCGGTAAATGGGGAGATAAAATTGGTCCGCAATATGTACTGTTGATTTGCCTTATCGGAACAGTTGTGTTTTTCATCCCACAAGGGCTTGTGAATTCTATTTGGCCATTAATTGTATTGCGTTTTATGCTTGGCATGTGCATTGGCGGGTTAATACCGTCCGTAAACAATCTCATTCGCAAGCATGCACCGGAAGGTATGGAGAGCCAAACGTTTGCGTATAGTACGAGCGCGATGAATTTGGGTAATCTGCTTGGACCAATCGTGGGTGGTGCGCTGAGCGGTGTTATCGGGCTGCACGGCCTGTTCTTTATGGCTGCTACGCTATTCCTCATGAATACGATGTGGGTGAAGTATACGCTACACCGTGCACAGTCGCCACGTACGCTGCTTTCAAGGCTACTGCAAACCAAACTGTAAATCGGGATAAAAAAGAGCGGATGGAACATTAAGTTCCTTTATCCGCTCTTTTTTATCTTTATCTTTATTTTAATAAATCAGCATAAGGGGCAAGATCAACCTGATTTGCCTCCAGTGCGGTAACCGCCCGATCTTTATCAGGGGCCGCTATGATATATCCGCGTACTACGTGGTCGGTGTTTACTTCTTCAGCCCCGGCTTCTTGAGCTACTTGTTCTACCTTGTTTTTGATGGATTTCTTCGCCATTGGGCGAACGAATACCGGCAGCGGTTTCATAAGCTCGTCAAGAAGTTGAGTTGAGTCATCTTGCCATTTCATCTCGTTTGAACATCCCTTTCTTTATATGTACGTAACTACTATTATTATACCTTTCACAGGAGAAAATTAGAAGAAAAACCATTTATGTATGGCTACTTTTGGGAAGTGCCTGACAGAGTAAGAAAAGATTCGATTTCCTGCACCACATCCTCACCCCAATAAAAGACGAGCAAATCTCTAGCCCACATCCAGGCCGGAACATAGCCATCTGCCGCAAAGTATTCGTTCGGTGCATTGTGTGGTCGTCGCTCTGGATTAATGCATGAATAATGGTTTCGATAATAATCTCCCCATCGGCTGAACCTTTCTGTTAATGGAGTAAGTGCTGTAACTAGCACCCCTAAATCAGATTCAATGATTTCGAGAGGAAACAGGGAGCAACTAAACGGTTTAAGCTTGGCCGGATGTATTCCCTTATCAAGCGCATAACGATGAATAGCGCACATACGCTTACCGTTGTCCTCGATTAAATATAGGCAATTTCCCTTGAATTTTCGGATGGACGGGTAATAGTTTGTGTTGGATGTTTGTTCAAACAGGCCTTTTTTCTCTGTTTCTTCAGCTCTTCCGTCATGTGTGTACGAATGCAAAATGGTAAAGGCGTGTTTTTCGAACGCGGTCAGGTTATCCCCGTGCATGGAATATGGTTGCCCCTGTTCGCAGCAATTATGGCCGTGGAGCAGGTGGCAGTTAAAGCAATCGAGATTAACTGGAGCACATAACGCTTCGGTATCAATCAGATATTGTCCATGGCGGATGATAACCTTATCAAGACGCGGGACTACATATTCGTACACGGCGAGCGCCTCGTTAAATTCCAATGATTCTGGCGTTCCATAATAGCGGCTGCGCATATCATCACCTGCTTTCCGTTTAGTGATCTTTCTTCATGATAGCGAAAAAAGTAATGTATAGCTACCCTGTATATGATATGATATACTTTACAGAAAAAAATAATGAATTCAGAAAATGGAGCAGGAAATACAGGGAGAGATTGAACGATGGGGAGGATGACAAAACATTGAAAGCACAAGTCTTCATTTATGACACAACCTTGCGGGATGGAACGCAGGGAGAGGGTGTCAGCCTCTCGGTGGATGACAAGCTTAAGATCGCCAAAAAGCTTGATCAGCTTGGCGTCCATTACATTGAAGGAGGCTGGCCCGGCAGTAACCCGAAAGACATGGAATTTTTTTTGCGGGCCAAAGAGCTTAATTTAAAACATGCGAAAATTACCGCGTTTGGTAGTACTCGTCGCTTTGGCGTAACGGCAGAAGCAGACGCGAATCTGAATATGATTATCGAAAGTGAAGTTGAAGCTGTCGCAATATTCGGCAAAAGTTGGGACTTTCACGTAACAGAAGCTCTTGGCACTACGCTAGAAGAAAATTTGAATATGATTTATGAGTCAGTCCGTTTTCTAAAGGAAAAGGGGCTTGAAGTCATTTATGATGCAGAGCACTTTTTTGACGGTTATAAGCACAACACGGAATATGCGTTGGAGACTGTTCGTCGAGCTTCGGAGGCCGGTGCGGATTGGATTGCATTGTGCGATACGAACGGCGGATCGTTACCATACGAAATCAGCGAGATTGTAGCGCGGGTACGTGAAGCAGTACCTACACCGATTGGTATTCACTGTCATAATGACAGCGAACTGGCTGTGGCTAATTCATTGGCGGCAGTGATGGCGGGAGCCACTCAGGTGCAGGGAACGATGAATGGGTTTGGCGAACGCTGTGGCAACGCTAACCTCATCTCTGTCATTCCAAATTTGCAGTTGAAGATGGGGTATGCCTGTGTACCGGATGAGCAACTCAAGCAATTGACCAATACGTCTCGTTATGTTTATGAAATCGCCAATATTTCACCACCTAACGTTCAAGCATTTGTCGGACAAAGCGCGTTTGCGCATAAGGGAGGCATGCACGTAAGCGCGATTTTGAAATCCGCGGATACGTACGAGCATATCAAGCCTGAAGCAGTCGGGAATACACGACGTGTGCTGGTCTCGGAGCTGTCCGGGCAGAGCAATCTGCTGTTTAAAGCGCAGGAGCTTAATCTTGAGCTGGATAAAAACAAGCCGGAAGGCCGTGCAATTATCCAGCAAGTAAAAGAACTGGAGCACCAGGGCTACCAGTATGAAGGTGCAGAAGCTTCATTTGAACTTCTTGTACGCAAGGGGCTTGGCGATTATGAAGAAGTATTCACCGTCGAATCATTCAAAGTATTAATGGAGAAAGTCGGTGAGCGGGAAGTTATGACGGAAGCTACGGTTAAAATAAACGTGAACGGACAGATTATCCATACAGTAGCGGAAGGAAACGGACCGGTCAACGCCCTTGACAACGCGCTTCGTAAAGCGATAGAAACATTCTTCCCTAATATTAAAGAAATGTATTTGACCGATTATAAAGTACGCGTATTAAGTGAACAAGACGCAACAGCATCGAAAGTGCGGGTATTGGTGGAGTCGACCCGTGACGGCCGTGACAGCTGGAGTACGGTAGGCGTGTCGGCGAATGTTATCGAAGCGAGTTGGGAGGCGCTGCTCGACAGTATGCGTTATGCGCTGCTGGGCCGCCATGACGAGGTGGAGGACCTTCAGCCGGAAGAGACGGAGCGCCAGGGTATTCTGAACCATTGAACCATTGAACCATTGAACCATTGTACCATTGTACGGCGAAAAGGCGGAGGGAAACCTCCGTTCTTTTTTTATAAATCATCGTCGCTTTAGAAACGTACATCCTGTAAAACGAGAAGGGGAGGCAAGCGTTTCTGAAGTGGACATGCTCGTGTTCCTGCAATTGCCTGCGCCTGTGCTTCATTTGCCTTGCTTTGATGAAGCTGGAGTGCTGGTGGGTGAGATAAAAAGCTTTCTGCTCTGGATGCTGCCAGGAGCGATTATGAATGTGCTGCCGAAAGAGTGGATACTATACGACGTATAGGGGAAGGTACTGGCAAGCTATCGACAGCGTTTTGGACTGAATCCACCATTTGTGGCCTATGATGCCGGTGAAAGAAACATTGGAGAGTTGCGTGCTAGGCTATGGGGTGGAATGTTGCGTACAAAAGGGAGCATAACGGATGGAGAAGGAAACAGGCTCGCATCGATAGATGTGCCGAATTCGCTCTATGATTATCACATAACTGACACGGAAGGTTGCCAATGGTTTCGCTTTCGCAAAGGGTGGGTGCCGCTAGTGATGGGAGAGAAGTTCAAAGAGTCAGAAAGTCTAACTGTTTCTTTTCATCCGGATTTTCCTGAAGAAAGCCGATATGTATCACTCGGGATAATAGCATACTTTCTCACAACCTTAAGAAAAGAATGAAGCCCGAAAAAAAGAATATGTATGTTCTCTTCTCTTCTTCGGGCTTGTTTGCCATTATACATATATTACTTGCTTATCCCTTCCACAGGGCTGCTAGCCTGGGCATACCGCTTCTTGGGAATTCGGCCTGCTTCATATGCCAGGCGGCCTGCCTTGATGCCTAGCATCATCGCTTCCGCCATTTTGACCGGGTCCTTGGCTCCGGATACAGCCGTATTAAGAAGTACGCCATCGGCTCCTAATTCCATCGCAATCGCCACATCGGACGCTGTTCCGATACCAGCATCAATAATGATAGGAACGGTAGCTTCTTCAATAATAATGCCGAGATTTAGCGGATTGAGAATCCCTTGCCCGCTGCCGATTGGTGAGGCACCTGGCATAACGGCATGTGCCCCGGCCTCTTGTAGATGACGGGCTAGTACCGGATCGTCATTCGTATACGGAAGTACAGTAAATCCGTCTTCAACTAGAATTTTCGTGGCTTCCAGCGTTGCGATAGGATCCGGCAGCAGTGTCTTCATATCCGCGATTACTTCTACTTTAATCATATCGCACAGACCGGACGCACGGGCGAGACGGGCGATGCGTACAGCCTCTTCTGCCGTGCTCGCGCCTGCGGTATTGGGCAGCAGCTTGTACTTCTGCAAATCAAGCTGTTCGAGAAAATTTGGTTGTGCCGGATCGTAGATATTCATCCGGCGGACGGCGAATGTCAGAATTTCCGTTTCCGAGACTTCTACCGCCCGACGCTGAACATGAAAATCCGGAAATTTGCCTGTGCCAAGCAGCAGACGGGATGAAAATTCATAAGTTCCGATTCGAAGCATTATTTATCAACCTCCACCAACAAAATGTACAAGCTCAAGTGTATCGCCGTCTTTCAGTTTCGTGACGGCGTGACGGTCTTTTTGCAGAATATCGCGGTTAATTTCCACGACAACGATGCGATCAGCTAGCTGCAAGTATTCCAGTAATTGTTGGACATTTCCGATCGTGTCGGGTACCATTTGCTTTTCGCCATTAATCGTTACAGTCACGAATGTACACACTCCTTTATCTACAAAACTGGCTGCGCATGACGCTTGTCAGCAAATGGCGCCAAAGAGACATTTATTTTCTCCCCGGTTACCATGCGGGCGATAATTTCCCCGGTCAGCGGACTGAGTAGAATGCCATTGCGGTAATGGCCGGTCGCAGCAAGCAGATTATCAAAGGAAGCGACCGGTCCGAAATATGGGAGACCGTCTTTTGTTTGCGGCCGCAGACTGGCCCATGTTTTTTCGAGCGGACAGTTTTTTAACGCAGGCAGCAGCCGCAAAGCCTTTGCCATAAGTTGCTGCAGTCCGTCGATGGTAAGTCTGTTATCGAATCCGCAGTCGGTGGAAGAAGCCCCGACCAGCAACCGATTTCCGTCTTTGGGTACAATATAGCAGCCGTGCGAGTAAATTGTTTTTTGTATCGGCTGAAGTGTGGAGAAGACGGAAAATGCTTCACCTTTAATTGGAAAGACATCGAGTGGAAGGTTGAGCATATGCGCCAGGCGGCCGCTCCAGGCTCCGGCAGCGAGCACATAGTAATCCGCTGTCATTCGCCCCTGTGTTGTTAGAACGCCTGTGATCCGGTTATCTGTATGTTCGATCTCCAATGCTTCGCAGCGCTCCTGAATTGTTGCACCGTATCGGACGGAGGCTACAGCAAATGCCTTTGTTATGTCTGGTGCTGAGACTTGAGCGTCATCCTGTAGATAGAGCGCACCGGCGATTTCATTACTAATCATTGGTTCTACACATCTGACTTTTGCCTTATCCAGCCATTCTGCGTTAAGCCCCATTGCCTGCTGCCATGTCCCGCGCTTTTGAAGTGCCTCGGCCTCTGCTTCCGTCCAGGCGACACGCAGCATTCCTGCTTTATTAAGGCCGATATCAATGCCGGAAGCATCGTATAATTCTTTTGCGAGTTCCGTGAACATGGCACGGCTGCGCAAAGATAAATCGACCAGTGGACCAGGTTCGCTAAATTCCACCTGGGCACCAAGCATACCGCCTGCTGCCCCTGATGAATGAGCCCCTACCGTATCTTTTTCGAGTACGGTAACCGATTTTCCACGTTTGGCAAGCTGATATGCGATGGCCACACCGATAATGCCACCGCCGATAATGACAACATCTTTTTTGTTCATTGAATCCTCTCCCTTTTTGCTGCGGGCCACGCGCATCTGGGTGATACGCGAATGCCCTGCATCACTTGCTGGAATCGCTGTACAGAAAGTACCGGGTCAGTGGCATGCATAACGGTTGACAGCACCGCGATTCCTGCACAGCCCGTTGCAAGCACTTCCGCTGCATTATCCGGCGTAATACCACCAAGCGCTATAACAGGCAGATTGACGCTTTCCACTGTTTCTTGCAGCGCTGCAAGTCCACGGCCTGCGAGTCCTGGCTTGGATGAGGAGGCGAAGACGTGACCATACAGCACATAGTCGGCACCGGCCGCTTCCGCTGCTTCTGCTTCCGCCACAGTATGGACGGATACTCCGATTTGCTTGTTCGGTACCAGTCGACGGATGATATCGGGGGGAAGACTGTGATAGGCGACTTGAATAGCTGCGGCGTGGCAGGCAAGTGCTACATCGACCCTGTCATTTACTGCAAGTTTGGCTTCCGGCAGCCCGGCAGCTGTTATACCTTGAGCCCATTCCCATAGCTCATGCGCAGAACGATGTTTCTCCCTGATATGAAACATATCAATGTATGGATGAATCCGCGCTATAATATCACGCACAGTAGCAAGAGGCTGTTTACCGCTGCTTATGATATGAAGAGCGTGCCGCATATACTTTTCCTCCCAAGCGTTTGTCCTGAATGCAGTCAAAAAAGGCCGGGACCCTATATGGGACCCGGCCTGTCTTCGATGATCGAACAAAGTGACTTGCATGCCGACTACTTTCCTACGCTGGTACAAACCAGATCAGGTCCCAAGAGTTTAGAAACTTCATTGCGTTTCATTCTCAGCCCGGCTCATCGGGATCCCCTAGTAGTACTTCCTATGAAAATTTTCTTTAGTATAGCAAATTTTATTATGAAGGAAAAGAAGTTTTGTAAAAAATACTTTTAAACAGACCGAATAATAGCAATTGTTATATAATTCATACGTAAGTAATAAAGGAAAGGGTGAATAAGTTGAAGGCCATACTATTGCACAGGCGGAAGACTGGTTTGTGCAAGGGGGGGTTCTTAGGCGAGAAGTGGCACCGAAAAGAAAAACAGAACCTCCCTCCATGTAATAACTTTTCCTTGTTTGAGGCACTATATATCTAACTTAAAGAGATAGTATCAGACGGTTTTATTACCTGAAGCGGGGGATACACGGTGAAAATCAAAAAATTAAAGCATGATACCTTCCGTAAGATCTGGCTATACCGCTTAAAAGACCGAAAAGTGCTCGTATTGCGTCAGGCGTTGGAGGAGGATGCATCGAAAATCATTCAACGTCTGCACCGTGTGCTTGACGAGGGCCTTTATTTGGAGGAAGAAAAAGAGACGGTGAATAGCACTGAGGAAGAAGCCATGCTCATTCGCCAGATGAGAGAGGATGGCAGCATGTACACCGTTGCTGAAATTGGTGATTCGATTGCCGGCGTAGCGCAGATTAAGCGGGGACAGATGGAGATGAATCGTCATACAGGAACATTTCGTATTTGGCTTGGACCGGAATTTCAGGGCTACGGCATTGGTTCCAAATTGATGGACTATGCATTACAGTGGGCTGAACATCATGGCCTTGAGAAAGTGTGCCTCGATGTATTTGCTGATAATGAACGGGCGATTGACATGTACAAGAAATACGGCTTTGTAGTGGAAGGGAGACGCAAGGAGCAGTTTGTACTGAACGGTCAGCGTGTGGATGAAGTATTTATGAGTAAATTTATATAAGGAAGAGGCGCAGAATGGTGTTAGGCTATCTGCGCCTGTTTTCCTTTTTTGCTAGCAATTATAGAGAAACTTCGGGTAGAATAAGAAATAGTTTGTTTTGCAGAGAAAGGAAGGAAAATATGAATTCATTCACGGATTTTCAGCTGAAACCGGAGATTCTGCAAGGAATTGCAGATTTATATTATAAAGAACCCACTCCGATTCAAGCGCAGGCAATTCCGCTGGCGCTCGAAGGAAAAGACGTTATCGGCCAAGCGCAAACAGGAACAGGAAAAACGGCAGCGTTTGTTCTTCCTATGCTTCAGATATTGGAGATGGACAGAAAGGACGTACAAGCCCTTATCATGACGCCAACGCGCGAACTAGCGGTACAGATTGCAGAGGATATTTCCGAACTAGGAAAACACCTGGGTGTGAACGTTCTATCCCTGCATGGTGGACAGGATATTACACGCCAGATTAGCAAGCTAGCTGGACAGGTGCAAATCGTAGTAGGTACACCGGGCAGGATCCTGGATCATTTGCGCCGGGAGACTCTTCATTTTGGGCGAATTAAAATGCTTGTTCTTGATGAAGCGGATAAAATGTTAGAAATGGGCTTCGTAGAAGAAGTCGAAGAAGTTTTCATTCAGACAGCGCAACAAAAGCAAGTGCTTCTGTTCTCCGCAACCATTCCGGACGGCGTCCGCAGGCTGGCCCATCGTTTCATGGAGCAGCCCCAAATCGTGCGCGTTGAAAAACGTCAGATGACCGCGGAAAATACGAAGGAATCGTATTATGTGGTAAACCAGAGCGATAAAACTGATGTGCTGCTCGAACTTGTCGCAGAGGCACGTCCATATTTGGCGGTTATTTTCGCCAATACGAAACAGCGGGTTAATGAATTAGTACGTCGCCTGCAGGAGAATGGCGTTGAGGCGGAAGCATTACACGGTGATCTGACTCAAAAGAAACGTGAGCAGATCATGGAACGTTTCCGGGAAGCAAAATTCCAGTATCTTGTAGCAACTGATATTGCCGCACGTGGGCTGGACGTAGAAGGAATTACACACGTATTCAATTATGATATGCCTTCGGATTTGGAAAGCTATATTCACCGTGTAGGCCGAACAGGCCGTGCCGGACAGGAAGGAGAGGCTATCTCGCTTATCTCTCCCCGTCAAAAACAATGGTTCAATCGCTTCTCCCGTGCCATTAGTGGCGGAGCCGAGGAGAAGTTCCTCGGCGGCAAGCGGCGTGAGGAGCGCAAGCTGCGCAGAAAGGCTGTAGAATCAGATATGGCTATTCAAGAAGAAGAGGGTAAGGACCCGGTTGCACCGAAAAAACCGGCACCTAAAAAGGAAGGCGGTCGGGCAAAAGCGAAGCCTGCAAAGGTTAAACCGGGTTATAAGAAGAAAATAAAATGGGAAAAGGAAAAGCAGCAACGCAAGGAACGCCGCAAAGCGCTACAAGACATATACAAAAAGAAAAAGAAAAAATAGCTTTATAAAACCGGGAGACGGTATTTAGAACCGTTCTCCCGGTTTTTGTATATAGGGAGCAAGCTCTCCTCTTCCCGGCATCGTCATTTTTTTTCGTTTACTTTCATTTTTGCATTATCTAACAGGCCTAGTACCCAATGACACCAGGCGATTTCCTCCTCTTCCAGCTTGAGCTTTCGTTGAAACAGCAGATAGCGTCCGAAATGCCTGCATGTGATTTGTTCAAGCTCGCTTCCATGTTCTTTCTGCATCCGTTCAATCTCCACTTTACGAAATGCGACTTTTTCCTCAAAAGAAAAGATGCGTTCATGAAATAGGCGTTTTGCTGTATTCGCATCCGTTAATCCAATAGCATACGCTCTAACAAGAAACTCATCGCGGATAACTGGTGGAGCAGAGGGCTTGGACACCCATTGCGTAAGCAGTGCCTTTCCTTTGTCTGTAATCGAATATATTTTCTTATCCGGTTTCCCGGTTTGTTGTACATGCACGAATGTTACGAGCCCATCTTGCTCCAATTTTGTGAGTAATGGATATACCTGACTGTGCTTTGCCTGCCAGAATACTTCCAACAGCTGTGTTAATTCATAGCCCGAGCAGGGCTTGCGCATTAACATACTGAGTAGGGCATAGCCTAAAGCATTCATATTCATCCTCCAAGTTATAGCAGTTAATATGTATAAAATTATATATATAAATATTGACATATTCAAGCTTTCGGCAGTATACTAAAAAACATCCTTCTATATATATAAAAAGTTACATATATAATTAGTTAAGGAAACTATATAAGAATCAAAAATGTTTGTTTTTATCCGTATCTTTCTATACTGGTATATGACTAATTTATCGTGCCTTAATGGACAGTAATACCCCTATCTCAAAGATATGGAGAAGGCGAGGAATTGTTTGGGGAGGGATAAACTGTCCTAAAGGTTTGATAAACTTAATAACATCCAGTGAGGGACTAAGAAAACCCTCATTGAGTGGAGATTTATTTTATGGAAGAGGAGTGATGGAAAATGCAAAAATATTTATTTCAACAATTTTTTAGCAAGATTACATCAGTTCCGTTTCGGGTGGTTTTCTGGGATGAGACTACAGAGCAATATGGAGAAGGGGCACCGCGTTTTACGCTGACGTTTAATGAGCAAGTCCCATTCAGTTCATTCGTGAAGCAGCCGTCCCTGGCCTTTGGTGAAGCGTATATGGATAAAGCGATCGAGCTGGAAGGCGAGATTGAAGAGCTAATACGCGCGGCTACTTCTAACCATAGTGTGATATGGACAGAGACGCTTGCCCGTCTTCCTAAGTTTAGTATGCGTAAACAGAAAGAGAATGTGCAGCATCATTACGATGTAGGAAACGAATTCTATTCGTTATGGCTCGATAAGACGATGAGTTATTCGTGCGCGTATTTTAAGACGCCAGAGGATACCCTAGAACAAGCACAATTGCAGAAGATTGACCACATCCTGAAAAAGCTACAGTTGAAAGAAGGAGAAACCTTGCTTGATATTGGCAGCGGGTGGGGCTGGCTGATTATCCGCGCTGCCCAGCAGTATGGGGTTAAAGCTCTTGGTATTACGCTAAGTGAAGAGCAGTTCAGAAAGACAAGGGAACGTATTGCTGAATTGGGTCTGGCGGGGCAAGTGGAAGTGGAGCTAATGGATTATCGTGATCTGCCAAAAACAAACCGTACTTTCGATAAAATTGCAAGCGTAGGAATGTTTGAGCACGTCGGTCGGGAACATTATCCTCAATTCATGAAAACCATACAAGCTCTTCTGAAAGATGGGGGACTTATGCTGTTGCATACGATTACTCACATGAAGGAAGAACCTGGAGATCCATGGATCTCAAAATATATTTTCCCGGGTGGCTATATTCCTTCATTACGCGAGATTATTCATCTATTGCCTGAATATGATTTCCATACGATCGACGTAGAAAGCCTGCGTATGCATTATGCGATGACGCTGGATCGATGGGCGGAAGGATTTGATCGGAATGAAGATAAGGTCCGGGAGATGTATGGGGAGAGGTTTGTCCGGATGTGGCGGTTGTACTTGCGGTCAGCAGCCGCTTTTTTTCGCATTGGCGGCCTAAATATTCACCAGATTCTCTTTTCGAAAGACGTCAACAATACGTTGCCATTAACTAGAAGCTACCAGTATATAAATAAGGAATAAGAAAAAGTACAGATTTATTTTGAAAAAATGGCGTGAAGGGGTAAGAGAATCATTACAATGTTTTCCATCTTCTCGGTATTCATGGGAATCGGGGAGCGCAGACCCGATTTTCCCTTTGATTGCCGAATAAGTCGGGGGCAGCTACTGACATGTAGAGCAAAAGATATAAACCAAGAGGCTCTAAATAGTAGATTGAACTCATCCCGAGGTTATATTAGGGAGGTATTAATGAATGAACGCTGATTCAGCACAATCACTTAGTGCCCAAAATCAACCGGCCAAACAGCCGCTTGTCATTTGGGTTATTTTTTTCGCCACAATCATTTCCTTTATGGGATTGGGACTTGTCGATCCTATTTTGCCTGCGATTGCAGAAAAGCTTCGGGCCACTCCAAGCCAGGTTTCCTTACTTTTTTCAAGCTATAACTTAATCACTGGAGTTGCGATGCTGATCACTGGCGTTGTCTCCAGCAGGGTTGGCATTAAATGGACTTTATTAACAGGCATTATTTTTATTATAGTGTTTTCAGCGCTGGCGGGTTCTTCAAACGGGATATGGCAAATTGTCGGCTTCCGTGGCGGATGGGGACTTGGCAACTCATTATTTATTGCTACAGCGTTGTCTGCGATAGTAGGTTTATCTGTAGGTGGAACTGCCAAAGCAATCATTTTATATGAGGCAGCCATTGGGCTTGGTATTTCCGTAGGTCCGCTGCTTGGCGGAGAGTTAGGGTCTATTTCTTGGCGCGGTCCGTTCTATGGGGTAAGCGTGCTAATGCTCATAGCTTTCTTTGCTCTTTTATTGAAAATGCCTCAAGTTGCAAGACCGAAAGTGAAAAGTTCTATCCTTGATCCGATCAAGGCGTTAAAATTCCCCGGATTATTAAGGCTTGGACTTACAGCATTCCTTTATAATATCGGATTTTTTACATTAATGGCATACGCTCCATTTGTCATGGGCTTGGATGAGCATGGATTGGGATATGTGTTCCTTGGATGGGGGCTTTGCCTTGCTATTACATCCGTTTTTGTTGCCCCGAAGCTGCAAGCTAGATTTGGAACGATTAAATCAATGTGCGCGATGTTAATTTTGTTTGCATTCACTCTTTTGGCAATGGGAATTTGGACAGATTCAAGAACCGTTATTATTGTTTCCGTTATTATTGCAGGCCTATTCCTAGGAACTAATAATACATTAATTACTACAGCTGTTATGCAGGTTGCACCGGTAGAACGCGCTACGGCCTCTGCAGCATACAGTTTCGTCCGCTTCATTGGAGGGGCAATCGGTCCTTGGCTGGCAAATAAGCTTGCTGAAGCGTATACTTCGCATGTTCCGTTTATAACGGGTGCCATGTTTGTATTTGTGGCTATGCTGGTCGTTGCTTTGGGACGGGGGCATATTGCACACGTAGATCGAGTTAGCAGTCATTAAAAGAAAAGCATGCGGTCGGATCTGAAAAGTTGACGGTTCTACATGTAAATAAAGATCTTCTGATGCCAGAACCTGCCCTAAGTTTTAATAGTTTGCTGAAAGCCTTTATCATATAAAATGAGCATACCCTTGATATCCATAGGGGGAAAGAAAGGGAACGTGTCTATACGTGCCCCCTCTTTCTTCCAGCTATGAATAATCAACAGGTGTAATATGTTGTATCAAGGGTGTTGATTATCCAGGATAATCCAGAGTAGATTGCCACCACACCGTGCCCCAAACGGGCGTCGGTTC
>NZ_KE952825.1 GCF_000466385.1 Aneurinibacillus aneurinilyticus ATCC 12856 | reverse complement strand
TTTGGCAATGAAAAAATGCATAAAACGGCAATTAAAAATGCTAGCTCGCCAACACCGCTCTTTTTGTTCCGTTATTTACTTGTTTTGAAGAAGTGATTCCCGATAGCGGTGGCTTTCACCACTGAACACGATCAAATGAGAGTGGTGAATCAGCCGGTCTATGACAGCCTCCGTTAAGATGGGATCTCCAAACACATGGTTCCATTGCCCAAATTGAAGATTTGTCGTGATGATCATACTCTTCGTTTCGTAACACATCGAAATTACTTGGAAGAGAAGCTCGGCCCCTTGCTTATGAAGAGGGATATAGCCCAGTTCATCCAAGATTACTACATCCAGCTTCTCGATCTGTTTGAACAGACGGCTCAACGAGCCTTTCTCATGGGCATCCAATAGCTGGTTTACCAAGGATGCCACGGTATAGAACTTCACTTTCTTTCCTTGTTGCTGGATGGCGTGGAGGCTGATCAGACTGGACAAAAACGTCTTGCCCGTTCCGACTCCCCCATAAAAAATCAGGTTTTCCTGATTCTCAATAAAACCACCATGCAAAACATACTCCCTTGTCAAACCTTGTCCCAGCTTTATATCTTTCCAATCAAACGGGGTTCCCGCTACCTTCGGTAGTGTCGCCTGCTGGAGTAGAAGATTGGTTTTTCTTTCATCTCGTTGCTGGATTTCTCGCTCCAGAAGACGCAATAAATACTCTTCATTGTTGGTCGCCCTGATCTCATGGTAATGTTCCCGGGTCCAGCTCAACTTCAGCCGTTTTGCGTACTCTTGAATGCGTTGCTTCATTCTATATCACCACCTGTACCCATCAGATGATCATAATGAGACAGTCCCCTGACGGCAGGTGGAACGTCCGGCACGGCTTTCTTCACATCAATTTCCTTTCGCTGTCCTCTGCCGTTCAGAAGCTGATAGAAGACCTGTTTGATCGAGTCGACCGAAGGTTGGCCGCGCTCCGAGGCAAGACGCAGCGCTTCTGTCGGCGTATGGAAGTCACGTTCCTTCAGAAGCACGGACAGAAGCTGAAGCACCTGTTGCTTCTCATGGACAGTACATTGCTCAAGATATATCTGCCATTCCTTCGGAAGCTGCTCGTAAAAGCTAGTATATTTAATTGCCATAGGCCGTTTGGCCATCAGAGATAAATAAGGTTGCCATTTTACCGATTGTTTTTGTTCCCCATACAAGCGTTCATGGGAAACAATCAGGTCATATTTCTCGGTCAAAAGCTCCACTTGATTGTACGAGATCTTTGCCAAAACCTTCTGTTTGGCAAAGCGAGGGGAAGTTGAGTACGTCTTGTTATCGATCCGTATATAGCCATACTTATCTGCCTTGACTTCCTCATAGCGCACACAATCAAACTCTTTCGCTGGTAGCTGTAAGAACTGTTCTTGGTCTGCCATATATAGTTTGGCAATGAGGTTCTCCTTCTGGTAGTGTTTACGGTTCCGATCCTTCTCCGCCTTTTTCCAGAACGTTCGATTCAAGTCCTCTAGATTCAGAAGTGTCAGTTCCGGAAGAAGAAAATTGTTGCGGATGTATTTGACCATGGATTCTACATGGCCTTTTTCATTTCCGCTTCCGGGGTTACAAAATTCAGGAGTGAACTCATAGTGAAGAACGAAGTTCTGGAATGCTTCTGTCAGTTCGCGTTCTCCGTTCGGCAATACTTTTTTGACGGCTGCCGAAAGGTTGTCGAATCGGATTGCCTTCGGCACTCCGCCTATATAATGAAACATTCGTTTCAGACCTTCCATGAAACACTCTTTGTTCTGAGCCGGAAAGACTTGAAAGAGGAATGCATTGCTGAAAGGGAAGGATATCACCAAATACGGCAGGACGATTTGCTTTCCATCATGCAAGAACGGCGCCTCCCCGAAGTCTACTTGAGCGGTACCTGGTTTCGCTTCCAATGGCAAGGCTGCCTGTTCGACTTCCTCTGCCAGCTTGATCTTTTGCTTAGCCACATAATTTCGGACGGTACGATCAGAACCTTTGAACGCATAGTCCTCCACCAGCACTTCATACATACGCTTTGCTGTTCTTCTGAATTTCTTTTTCTTCTGGAAGTCCTCCTGAATCCATGCATCCAGTATGGGTTTCACCGGATCCATCACTCTCGCCCCACGCACTTGTGGTGGTTTTGTCTCTGGACTGAAATCCTCCAT
>NZ_KE952824.1 GCF_000466385.1 Aneurinibacillus aneurinilyticus ATCC 12856 | reverse complement strand
GTCGAGATAGAACGTTTCAGACTTTAGTGAGGAATGAAACGATTCGATCGGGGCATTATCAGCGGGCGTTCCCTTACGGGACATACTCATGGTAATGCCTTTTTCTTTGACTTTCTGCTGGTAAGCGTACGACGTGTAAACGGAGCCTTGATCGCTATGCAGCGTACATCCTTCGGGTAAACAAGGAAGTTGATTCAGGGTATCTAAAATAAAGTTTGTATTCTGGCAATCTCCAATCGTATACGCAATGATTTCACCGTTAAACAAGTCTTGTATACTTGAAAGATACAACTGCTTCTGACCAAAAGGCAAGTACGTAATGTCTGTGACCAGTTTTTGAAGGGGAAGATCCGCCTTAAAATCACGTTGTAACAGATTGTCAGCGATATGATAAGGCTGTCCCGTTTTCTTGCGTTTCTTCACTTTCACGCGGCATTGCCAGCCATATTTTTTCATCACACGCTGCACGACTTTATGATTCACATGGATTTCCTCATTGAGTAAGGCTGTGATTTTGCGATAACCATATCGGAATTTCGTACTTCGGCATAACTCACCAATTTTACGCTCGATGACATGTACAGACCTTTCGTTTTGGAGATTCTTCTTCCAACGATAATAAGTGGATCGTGGGATGCCAAGATGCTTGCAGATCTCATAGATGGGTATGGCCTCTTTTACTTCCTCCACCAATTGTACAGCTATTTCTGGTACCACTTCCTCTCCAACTCTTTGTACTTTTTTAGGACTTCAATCTGTTGCCTTAAATACCGATTTTCAGCCTGTACCCTCTCCATTTCTGTTTCATACTTCGGCCCTTTTCCATAGGAATACTGCTTCCCCACAGGTTGTTCAAAGCGATGCATCTCCCCATTTTTATACCACTTCATCCATGTTTTTAATTGCGTATAATTTCGAATGTTTAGTTGTCTCAGTACTTCTTTGACGGGAACCCCGGCTATTCTCATTTTTACCGCCTTTACTTTTACCTCTGCTGGATAACTTACTCTTGTGCCCATAGAAAAAACACCTCCAAGTTGGTAGTAGGTACTCTATACCCAGTTTTCAACGTAAAGGTGTTTTT
>NZ_KE952823.1 GCF_000466385.1 Aneurinibacillus aneurinilyticus ATCC 12856 | reverse complement strand
AAAGCAGAAGGTCATTCACTCTGTTTCTCAAATCCTAAAAGGAGAAAAATACTAATGTTAGATATCAAATTAGCCAAATCAAAAATGGAAAATGAAGAAGGGATGAACCACCTATGGATTCGTATTGCTTCTTTTTCTTCCGAGAATCTAAAACATGCCCAAGTAACAATTCGCCTGCCTGATAACATTTACCGATTAGAAAACCTTAACGGTTATTTTGAGGATGAGAATGGCTCTATATTGTTAGGGAGTGTTTCACACGAGCAGGATATTATGATCGAAATTTATACACAGGATGAAGTTCCTTGTGGGGAGAGTAAAATTACTGTCAGTCTGAGTTATAGGGATAATCAGGATCAGACAAAAGAGATTTTACGTTCCATTCCTTTGCGTTTAGTTACCGAAAATGAAATGGATAATGTAGAAATTGATGAGGAAGTTATCTCACGGCTAAAAAAACGAAACGAATCACATATAGAAGAAAAATTTGTTGAATTTCCCTTACAAACACAATACGTAAGCAATGAATTATCAAGCTTAGAAAAAAAATATCGGGTTGATTGTACGTTTTACTAAAATAAATTGGGAGGAAAGCAAATGAATCTTATTCCTTATGTAGGAGAACAAACAGGGGGGAACGTTCCTATGATATATACGATTGCGCAGTCATATCAATCTTATTATATCCCAATAAATTTAAATATGAACGACACAGCCATCCTTCACTATATGTACTGTTGGTGGGAAAGACCCTGTTAAAAGAATAAGCGAAATAGGTCCGAAAATTTCTCCAACTGGAGAGACGATTATTGACAATGTTATCTTCTAATATGCGGTTACGATGTAAGACAGGATCAGCGAAGCCGTCCATAAGGTGAACATACATCTATCGTTTTGGACACCTATTGCAAAAATATAGGGAATCGATTATAGTTTACTTACCGACCGTTAAGTAAACTGAAGAGAAGAGGCTATAACATGAAAACATCAACGACGTCGACGACGTACGAAGTTATATTGAAGACGGCTTACCGCCTGTTCGCCGAGCATGGGTTTGACAAAGCGAGCATGGCGATCATTGCCAAGGAGATCGGCATCTCAAAGCCCGCACTGTATTATCACTTTAAATCGAAGGAAGCGATCATTGATGTGCTTTTTGATGAAATTTGCAAAAGCGTCACATTTGCCAACTTCTTCAGCATCAAGCAATATTCGAAGGACAATTTCGAGGAAAAGCTTATTGCAGACGGGTTAAGCATCATTCAAAGCCAGACGGAAGACGAGCATTATTCACGCATCATGCATCAATATCAAGCGCTGGGCTATCGAAATCCGAAGTATATGCAGAAGCTGATTGAAAGTCTGGACGGATTCACAACGGGATTCCATGAGCTGCTGCGGCACGGCGTTTCGATCGGGGCAATCAAGGATGGTGATACGCTGGCTCATGCCCAAATGCTGACGATGATTATTGATGGCGTGGATAATTTTATGACCTATGGCTTTCAATATCGCTACGACAAGATATGGGCTAAAACGGTCAAAGCTATCGTTAGAGGTGAATAGAGGATGAATCAATCGACACAAACACAACGTATCACGGCTCTTGACTACGTGAGGGCCGGTCGAAACGATTATGCGTAAATATTGCTGAACCGGCTTCAAATGAAATCAGGGGTCTAAGGGACAGGCTGATATGAGTGAAGAGCGTTTCCCTGCCAATCGCTCATATATAGATATACCCCCCTTCTTCATATTTATAGTTTGTTTAATTCCATGTGTTGTTCTATATGGACCACCTGCCATTCATCTTGAGACTTCGCTGTCATGGTAAAGCCTTGCTTGGTACGCTGGTTGCTTTTGACAGAAGTATGAATAGCTTTATGCAGACTGTATTTCATCTTAAAAATGTGTGTTTTTTAGGTGTAGAGTGTATAAAGTGAGAGTATAGCATTGTTAATAAGGAACTAGTATTTCAAAATATTTTATCAAAATATCCTACCGAATTCATCACAATGAAACTCTATAGTGAACGCTTTCTCATTGGATAAACCATTTAAACTATAAATACCTTCAATGCGAATACTATATGTTCGACCACCATCTATTAAAGAAGCCTCATAAGATGTTTGCTCCCACGTGCTACCAGAACTTACTGCTTGGGTTGAAATGTTCTCTAATTTTCTAAACACTTGACGGTCATGGTATGCATTATATTGCGTTTCAAATTTACCTGTAACCTCAATTTCACCAATAATATCAGGAATATAAATGTATGCTGTTTTTGTCGTTTCTCCATTTAAATTCGTAACTACTTTATTAGTAGTTGACGATAGAGCATTTAGTGTTTCACGTTCAGCTGTCAAATAGTCATCTACTATATTTTGGACCCTCGTTTCATATGCTTTTGGTTCAATCCAATCTTCTGGTTGAAACTGCTCCATTGGTGGCACTTCAATATGAATACCTATTTTCTTCTGCATCACTTCTTCCACGATTTTCATATACTGCTTATAATATTGTTCTTTCTCCTGTTGAGTAAGTGAAGTTGTAGTAGCCGAGCTGATACTTGTCGTTCCTAACAATGATACTGAAATTACAAGCGTTGCAATGCATTTTGAAATTTTAACCATTTTCATCCCCCCTTAGAACGCAATTATAAACTAATAATTGTAAAAAATATATATAGTAAAATATCACGCCTGTTGATTATCCATAAGGT
>NZ_KE952822.1 GCF_000466385.1 Aneurinibacillus aneurinilyticus ATCC 12856 | reverse complement strand
TTGTCTAGATACCAGCATCCTCGTCAGATTCAGAAGTTAGCGGGTTTAAATCTTAAAGAAAATCGTTCAGGCAAGCATCGAGGGAAAACCCGTATCACGAAACGGGGAAGACCACAGCTTCGCGCTCTTCTCTACAAAGCGATTCGACCCTTGGTTGCCAAAAACCCGGTATTTAAGGCGCTGCACACGTACTATACAACTCGACAGGAGAATCCTCTCCGTAAACAGCAATCGTTGATTGCCTTGTGCTGTCGTCTTATTCGCATTATGTTTGTGCTGGCTCGTAAACAAATCAATTTTGACATGAACAAGATGATGAAAGATACACCTTTATGTGGTCAGAGTCAGTCTCTTGCCACATAAGTCGTACAGTCGTTTATTCTTGAAGAACATTCACACCTGATATCTTGATAAAAAATGAAGCACGGAGAAGCCGGAATTATTTTTTCCATGCGGGCACAGACCCTGAAAAGGAGCATCTCTGGCCTCCACCTCATGGACAGGTTGAACGAAGGAAAGTAGGGACATATGATCCTGAGAGACATGGGAGGGTACACCACCATGAGCCATGTGGAGATCCAATGTGCAACCATATTTTTCAAATAAGGCTACAGGTCTCTACTGGGCTACGTCCCCCACTTCCAACATTTTAAATAGTTTCAAATGTCTAACTGAAGCGTTGTTTATAAAAATCAAGATATCGTAAGAATACGTGAGTATTCGCAAGAAAAACTTTAATTTATAGAGGGAG
>NZ_KE952821.1 GCF_000466385.1 Aneurinibacillus aneurinilyticus ATCC 12856 | reverse complement strand
GCGCCAGAGACGAAATCGACCGGCAACTGTCTCCTGCCCCTTTAATACTCAGATGTTTTGCCGGTCTGGCCCTGGCGCCACAAAGTGGCTTCGAATTATATGGAAGAATCAGAGGATGGGATCGAAGATGTAAGTTATTTAGTAGTAAGTAGGGGAAAGAAATACTATGCAGAGATACTTGATGATCCTAAGAAAATCCCTTTTACAGCTGAAAATTGTGAAATTTTATTCGGCATCGCAGATGAAATATGTATTGAAAAATTCGGTGAGTCAACTGGGGTATATTAACACAATCAGTTCTTAATCTGTCAAATCAGATGACGAAAGATTACCTTGGATATTATTTTTATTTTCTATCTTCATCTGGGACAAGGTTTTTTTGACACGAGAAGCCAAAACTGCTAGAAGCTTTGATGTTAAAGCGTTTATGGCTCATTATATTCCAAAGTCATTAGGTGGCTATGGGAAGACAGGGTTTATACATGATGCAATAAGACTATCAGGTATAGATGTTAATAAAAATTCACGTAACAATGATTTATTACTTAATGGAATTATTTTCAACATTTTTGAAGGCTTAGAGCATAGCTTAGTCATAGTGAAATTCAAAGCATATGTAAGGGTAGGCAGCATATGTCCTTTCTTTACATATGCTTTTTTATTAGTAATGGAATGCCTTATTTCATGTATATGACCCCTAGTAGACTTGGTGATAACCTTAGTTTTTGTTCTGAATCTTAGAGGGCATACAATAATAAGGATGATACGAGGCTTGAATAAAACCCAGGCTTTCTGCCAATCTTGAAGAACCAACGTTTTCTCGCCTGCACGCCCATACCGGTTCATATCTATTCGTCAGACAATATGAAACCAATGCAGATGCAGCGTAGATTGAGTATCCCTTTTTTCTGAATGTTTCTGTGGTTTCAACACCAAGCTCCAACTTGTCATCAACAATAAAGGAAGAGAAAGACGTACTAACGATCTGATTATCATATAACAAGGCATAGCCTATACCATTCTCAAGAAAATCTTCTGCTGTATTCCAGAACTGTTCAGGTACAACAGAATGTTGAGCTTCATGGATTTTTTCATAAATATCTGAATCAATTTTCTTCAGTGTAAATGGGGCTGGTATGTCGATGTTTATCAATGGGGACGATGGTTTAAACTGATAGTTTATCCTTTCAGTTTGCAGAAAAGATGTGCTGGTATCGCGGGTCAGCATTTTGCTGTTACCCTTATCATTGGCCTGCAGTAACTCTGTTCCTAGTATAGAGGCCAGCTTATGTTCCCATCGCTCGGGATAAGTTAACATGTATTTTGCTGGCAATTCAACAGATGGTGTATTTTTTAAAAAACGCACAAGCTCGTCGTTAAAAGAGTCATTTTCAGCGTTACCGCATAAAAGAGCCATCCCGTATTTATGTACGATCAAGCTTACAGTTGGATGCAGGGAATCGTCGACAAATATTTGTCCATTCACTTTGTTATCGATCACGACTCTAGCAAACAAGGTATTAAATGGAACTTTGCTTACTAACGGAGTTACTATTGAATAATCAGGGGGGGTAAGTTTTATCATACAAATTCTCCATTCAAAAATAACATTTTCCTTTCACATATAATGATTATAAGTACGGAAACCATCAAGTACAATTCGTAATATTTTGCTCTGTACTGGTACAAAAGCATTTCTCGCTTCGTTCGAACTCCACATTTGACGGGAACTTTGGACATATAGACACAAGATTGAGGTGGAAAAAATTTCTCGAAATTAGTTGTCTGGCGCTTCTTTGCCAATTCTACCGATAGTCAGTTATGGTAAATATGCCGTAGTCATTGAATGGACATTTTATAATGTTCCCATAGGCTGAGACACTCACAAAGTCTTATTCGATGAAGTCCGCAAAGCGATGGCTAAACGGGACAACCCGGAGATCACAGTAAAGCGCCAAACAACGTTACTGTGTGTGAATCATCGCCGGGTCTCGTGGAGAGAGGATGACTGCCTAAGGAAAAGGAGAGAAAGGATGAAAAGAAAATTTGAAGAGATTATAGATTACATAGAGGATTTACAAGCACAGAATCAGTTGAAGCAGGGAGAAAAATTGCCTTCTATAAGAGAGATGGCTACGAGATTTACTTGTAATAAAACGACAGTGATAAGAGCGTATAAGGAGCTTGAGTTTAACCATAAGGTATACTCTATTCCAAAAGGAGGGTATTATCTTATCGAAAAAAAGAAAAGAATAAACGATACAAGCAAAACCATTAATTTTACAGAGGTCATGCCCGATACTGCATTACTTCCCTATCTGGAATTTAATCATTGCATCAACAGGGCTGTTGATTTGCATCAAGATCATTTGTTTACATATACCGATCCGCAAGGCTTGTTGTCATTGCGGAAAGCATTGGTTGATCATTTTATAGATCATCAAATCTTCGCTTCTGAGGAACAAATCTGTATTACTTCTGGAGCTCAACAGGCATTAAGCATCTTGTCAAAAATGCCTTTTCCGAATGGGAAGAAGAATATTTTAGTAGAACAGCCTACCTACAGCCTGTTTCAAAAAATAGTGGAGTTGAATGGAGAAAGGGTAATAGGAATAACGAGGGACTTCAATGGGATCGACTTGAATGAACTAGAGCGTATTTTTAAGTATGAAAGCATTAAGTTTTTTTATACCATTCCAAGGTTTCATAATCCGCTCGGGACCAGTTTTTCTGAAAAAGACAAAAAAAGAATCGTTGCTTTAGCAGAGAAATACAATGTCTACATTGTAGAAGATGACTATTTAGCCGATATTGATCCCAATAGAAATGTGCTCCCGGCGTATTATTATGATATATCGGGCAAGGTCGTTTATGTAAAAAGCTTCTCGAAGGCATTTATGCCTGGAATCAGATTAGGTGCAATGGTGATGAACGAAGCATTAAAAGAGGAGTTTTTACATCACAAAAAATGCTCCGATTTAAACACAAGTGTATTGGCTCAAGGGGCTTTGGAGATTTTTATCAACAGTGGAATGTACAAAAAACATATTAACAAGGCACGGGTGGCGTACGGGAAAAAGATGAAATGCCTACGCGATTGTTTGCAGCGTATCAAACATACGGAAATAGAGTTTCTGATTCCGAAGACGGGTTTTTTTGTATGGATACGTTTGAGTCAAAAAATAGATTGTACCAAATTGATAAGTCGGCTCAAAGAGAGAAACGTCTATATCTCACCACCGGAAAAAAATTATCTCAACGATTCTGTTAACGAGAACAGCATTGGAATCTGTATTGCAAAGCTGTCAACAGATCAGATCAGGACAGGGATCAGGATTTTATGTGAAGAGGTAGAGCTGCTGTCGGAACTGCCACGCGTGAAGTCCACCAACGGGGAACCCTGACCGTAATTCTCCCCATTGTCGAGACACGAATTTTTATCGGAACAAAGTCTTGCCTCTTGGTATCTTAAACGCCTCGCCACGTTAGTCGAATCAAGAAGAACCATAAAAAGGTAACTGGCGTATTTAATGGGGATTCGAATTGGTTCACATTAATTCAGGCAAGAAGGAGCTAATACGTGTTGGACCTACTTTCCATTTTAGTATCAAGCACATGGTTTTTGGTGATTACATACAATGTTGTAGATGTCAAGCTCAACGCTTTTTTTAGAACAACAAAATTTATATTTTTTTCCACTATTCGAGAGTATTGGAAAAAAAGTTAAATCCAACATAAGGTGATTTATATTGCTGGGTAAGTGAAATTTGATCGTGATGATAACGAAAAAATGGAAAACGCAAAAACACATGCACTTTCCCAAAATCGAGGTAAATACGTCAACTTTCATAGTTAAAAGATTGAATGCAAGTAGCTTTATTACCTTAAGCTTTTATAGCGCCGGCTGTTTCTTCACGTTTCGGAATCCCATTGCGTCCTGGAAAGTCCGGGGCCAGTTCTCGAGCATTGGGCATCTTGAGCCATAATCTTAACAAATGACGTCTGAGCTCCAGTTCTTCATAATCTTCAAATTGAGTACGGGAATGAAAAACTGTATAATTATTAGCGAATTGGATATCGCCTGGTTCAAGCAACATATCTAGGCGATTATCCTCATCATGAAGAATGGAATCTATAATGTCATAAGCTTCCATCTCCACTTTGGACAACGGGTTTCCCGCTTTCTCATGTGCTAATTCGATATAACCTCGCATATATCGAGAACTTAATTTACCAGCGTGGTAACTAAAGATCGGGGTAAAATCCGGCCCACCGTCACCAAGATTATCCATTAGGACTGGGCGGTAGAGAATTCCAAGATACTCTGGATATTTTTCCAAAATTTCATTATAAAGAGTCATAGCACTTGCCAGGCTACTTAAGCCACCTGATTTTGCTTTACGAAGAGAGAGTAATCCGACCACATCAGATAAATCGGCATGATAGGGAAGACGTTCGCTCGTTTCGTAAACACGGACGGTTTTCGTATCCTTCGCTTCTATGTTCTTGACATGCCCTAAAAGGTCTCCTTTTGCGTTTTGTGTGACCGGAATGCCCATATGAAGCCCAAGACCATAGTAAATGATGCTCGCTTGTTCATCCGTATATCGTTCGATCGGTAATCCACGAAGTAATAGAAATCCCCTTCCATTCTCTAATTCATCAACAAAGTAAGCGATTTCATCAGTGAGGCTAGGAATCGGAAAGTCTTCCTTGGTGAAATCTGGTGCTCGTAAACCCTTTTGTTGTACATGATGTAAAGCGTTTTCAAGAGATACAATCGCTTCTTTAGACCAATAGTAAATCCATGAATTATCCTGTAATAGCTCTTTTCCTTTCCACGCTGCTGATCCTTGAATTTTTTCCTTTAAAATAATTCCCATTATCCAGTCCTCCCTTAATCGAATTAATCTATCAATCTAGAAAATCAGGCTGTTCTTTTTTTGATACGCTCCCATAGAGGCTGGAACTGAAACCAACCGACTTCACTGTTTCCCATTTGCTCGCATGAACCTCCTTTTCCTAAAGATAAAGTATGGAATATTTGAAATAATTTAGGTAAAATATTATATTTAGAAAATAACATCTATTTAGATAAATTGTCAACTGTTAACAGTAAACGTTTTTAAATTACACAATTAAACAAAAAAACCTCAAGGAAGTTCGGGCTCCTCAAGGCTTGTTATATACTATTCATTTAAAACTGAGTTTTTCGTTCGTTATCATCATAAGATATTACTTTTAATATACTTTCTAATCCTTTTTGGATATGTGTGATTATTTCCCTTTCTGCCTTTTCTTCATCCTTTTCAAGAATAGCCTGGTAGATCCGTTCATGATGATCTGGAATATAATAAATATCTTCACTAGGGATGATGTTATTCCGAATATAAATAATTTTAGATTTAATGACTTCCATCAATTGAAGCAATTGCTTATTTCTTGAGCCTTCAATGATTAAATCGTGGAACTTTTGATCTAACAATCCTAATTCTTTAACTTTATTTTGTATGTACGCTTCTTTTGTTTGATGTATGTATTCCAACAGTTGTTTTTGTTCGTCAGCAGAAATAAATTGAGCTGCTAAGCGAACGGCAATAGCCTCTAAACCTTGTCGACATTGAAAAATATCGATAATGTCTTGAGCAGTTGGTTGGAAAACTTGTACAAATCCTTCATCTTGTAAGAGAAGCCCGTCTTGTGTAAGCATCCGAATAGCTTCCCTAATCGGTCCTCTACTAACTCCAAATTTGCTTGCTAATTTGGATTCAACCAGCCGTTCCCCGGGTTGAAAATCTCCTTCCAAGATTGAGGACTTAATAATGTTATAAGCCTGAAGGTGAAGGGGCTCAGATTTCACAATATTATCCACGAATCCATCTCCAATAGATTTTTTTACTGTAATTTTAACATCATTACTTCATAATGTGCTTTTCCTAATAAGTGTATACTAATCTATTGGTATTGAGCAATATGGATGTTTTTGCCTATCCCCCCGAAAAGAGGCTGACATCATCAGTATCGTGCCAGCTGCATGCCAAATGGCAGTCATCATGCCAATGAAAGAATTTAATCGAGTTAGAGACTTAACGCTCTGGCTCGATTTTTGCTGTTATCCGATCCTTTGATTAAAATCATAAAATTTGTTGATGGAATGGATCGGAGGACAAGGTTTCTCAAGTCTAGATGCTCTAAGAGCTAGAGAATATAAGGAATGATTTGTTATTTAATGTTAAAATTCAGGAGAAGGAGGTGTTGTTAATGAAAGTATATAAAATAGAAAATACAACTTTATTTAGAGACACTAAAGTTAGTTCAAGCTATTTTTGTACACAAAACTTTATAAATTTTATTGAAAAAAAGGGAATTAAAGGTGATTGTAAATAATGAGAAACTATGTATTTAATGAATAGTATTGGTTATTTTGAGATAGACCCGCTTTTCCTTGTGGAAGGAATACAGGTTGCTGAGAAGGAAAATTATCATTTAATTCGAATTAGGAATTTGAATCCACAAACAGATTTGAAATGTCACTTAGATTTTTCATCTTTCGACAACAAAACATTTATCAATATGTCATGTATTATACGGAATCATAAAGATCTGAAGGAGCTGAAATGAATGAAAGGCTTAAAAGAAAGCGCCCAACGAGTACAGGAGAAGTTATTGGAATTAGGATATTCAAACAAAGTTTTAGAATTACCAGACAGTACTCGAACAGCTCAAGAAGCAGCGGATGCAATAGGCTGTGAGGTAGCACAAATTGCCAAGTCGATCATTTTTCGTCTTAAAAATTCAAATAAACCGTTATTAATAGTTGCCAGTGGTGTAAATCGTATTAATGAGAAGCAAATTGCTAAACAGCTAAATGAAAAATTAGGAAAAGCCGACGCTGATTTTGTACGTGAATATACAGGGTTTGTTATTGGAGGAGTTCCCCCGTTAGGGCATAAAGAAAATGTTATGACATTCATTGATGAAGATCTTTTTCAATACAACACAATCTGGGCTGCCGCCGGACATCCAAAAGCAGTCTTTCAATTAACTCCTGATGAATTAGTCCAAATGACAAAGGGACAGGTTGTTTCTGTAAAATAATAAACATCTAGATCCTGAAAAATTCATGTCCGGAAAGACGTAAAAAAAGCGGTATTCTTTTCTTAGAGTAATAAAGAAAGGATACCGTTTTTTGCATGAATATAAATATGGTAATATGACTAAATTTATGACGTCGGTCACTATTTTATGACTGCAAATTACCATATAATTCTAATTAGTTACAAATTAAGGGAGGTAATAATATGAGCCAACAGTATTCAGTGACTTTTGTAAACAATTCAACAAATCTTGGTGACGTATGCGTATTTCAAAAGGATCCTAATATCGGGGTCGCAAATGTACAGTCTCTCGCATGGTTTACAAAAACAACGCATCCCAATACAAAGGCCATTTTTAAATGGAACATTGATTACAGTTTTGTTTGGGCTGAAACTGGCGAACTTGTCCCTGGCGTTCAATTCATCGCAAGTGAAGTACTAGAGGCTGACTTAACGCAAAACAATGCGGTTAATCTCTCTTATTTAAATAAAGCATACACATTTACAAAACAAAAGACAGAACAGCCACTTGGCAGTCTCCTGATACATCAAGATCCAAATATTCCCCTCAAACAAGCTTCTGTAGGGATAGGCATGTCCGGAAACGGGACATTCGCAGTACAAGCCCAGCCCAACCTAGATTTAACGTTTACTCCTCATCCAAAGTACTATATCTCATTTGGAACATTTACAGAGGGAGAAGTGCTGGACATAGCACAAATGACCAAGTTTGCAGAACTCAAGTTTGATCCAGGTGTCTATTCAATTACAGCTATATTAAATGCGGATAATACATGGACAATTAAATCTACAAATCAAGTTAATAAAGAATTGGTAGCAGCACGTGCAAATAATCCTACTGCCCAACGACTTCCATAGACATACAACAAGTTGCCCTTCTGCTAAGGTTAGCAGGAGGGCCTTAGTTTTAGGTAGGGCATTCAAATGAATATGAAGGGGCGATAATTTATGCCTGTAGCAGTCCAATGGGATAATAAAGCTATAAAAGATCGAGACGCTTTGATTTCAGATAAAAAATTAACAGAACAACAAATTAATGATGCAGCAGCTGACGTATGGAACTGGGCAAACCAGCAACCTTATGATCCTGGAAGAAAACCGCATAAACTTAAAGGTAAGTTAGAGGGGTATATAGGTTTTCATATAAATGGTCCTTATGTCTTTATCTTGCTTCAAGAATCCACTACTATAACTATAGTAAGGGTAGGTGACTACCATTAAAACTGTTTTTGTTAAGTAAGCCGTCCAAACAGGGCGGCTCTATTTTTATTTTTGGATTAATAAAGGGAAGGAAGGAACCGAAACAGTATCCCCCATCATTCTCCCCTTTCTTTGCTTGCTCAGGCAAAGTGATTAGATGAGATTCGTTGCTCCGCCAAAATGCTGCGGCTGGTGTTGACAAGCCAGAAGCAAGCAGCGTAGTATAAAAAATTGTATCTACTTTCATAATATAAATGTCAGGAGAAGTATCCATGCTAAAAGAATTCTTTATGCTCGTTGCTTTCGATCTGTTCGTTTTTTTAATCATGTTGTTTATTGTATTTAAATTAAAAGCAAGCCCGAATAATCGCCGGCTAAGAATGCTGCTTTTCTTTTGTCTGGCAAGCCAACTTGTAATTACAGGCGCGTTTTTCTTTAAATTACTAAAATAACCAAAGAGAGGACAGGGGATTTTTATTATAAAGCTGCCTAATTAGGCGGCTTTTTTAATTGGATGGGAAAATGCGTTGATAAGTGCAAGCGAGATACAGACACATAAACAACAATTCACATTTATGTCAGTTTGATATTAATTTGCGTAAGAGCAGACGATTTAAAAAAATCCGTTTTACCGCAATAATGATCCGTCTCAAGGTAGCATCCGGCACAACTTTCTCTTAACATTTAAAAAAGCAAACATCACAAGAGAATGTTTTGAAAGGAGGAAAAGATGAAAATGGCAAGAATTCGATTCAGCATATTTTTTAGCGTCTTCGTCGCGATGGTGGGATTGATGATCATCGCTCCGGTCATGCCACCGCTCATACGTGAATTAGGGCTAAGTGAAACCCATTCAGGCCTGATTATCTCCCTTGGCTCCATTGCAATGGCGGCGATGGCACCGGTTTGGGGAAACTGGAGCGATACAAAAGGAAGAAAATATATTATTCTAATTGGTTTTGTGGGCATGTTTGCGAGTTATATTTTGTTCACAGCGACAATGTATGCAGGATTAAGGCATCTTATTAGCGGCGGTCTTTTAGTCGTGCTGCTCGTCGTGGCACGTACTATGGTCGGACTGTTTATTCCGGCTGTTCCATCTTCCGCACAGGCGTATATGGCGGACGTCACAGATGAAAAAGGCCGTTCAGCAGGGATGGCATTAATCGGTGCCGCCAATGGACTAGGTCTCGTGCTTGGGCCTGCGATTGCCGGTGCATTTGCCCTTATCGATCTGATCTGGCCGCTTTATGTCGGTGCACTTTTGCCGCTCATCGCATTTGTCGTGGCGCTCATGTTAATCCCGACCCAAAAATCGATCATTCGGGAAAAAGCTCCAAAGGTACGTCCATTTCAAAAAGGTGTTCGCCTTTATTTATTTGTCGGGCTGGCAACGATGATAAGCATTGTTACTTTGCAGGTGATCGGAGGCTTCTATTTTCAGGATCAATTGTCTTTGACCACACGGGAAACGGCACGAATGGTGTCGTTTGGCCTGATGCTTAGCGGAGTTGCGATGATCGTTACACAGGGACTACAGATGAAAAGATCAAAATTGCAACCTAAAACCTTGATCCTGACTGGATCGCTGCTTTTGATTATCAGCATGGCTCTCTTTTTATTTGTTATCAGCCCGCTAAGTTTTTACGTGGCCTTCTTTTTGTTTGGCATTGGAACAGGATTAATGATGCCAGGCTTTATGACGGGTTCATCGCTTGCAGTTGCCCGGGAGCAGCAAGGGAGCGTAGCCGGTCTTGTGGCATCGGTCCAGGGGGTTTCCGCTGTGATCGCTCCACTTCTCAGCACAATTCTTTATCAACTGGACAAACATATCCCCTTTGCAGTTGTAGCCGCGTTTGTTCTGCTGATGGCCATGACGTTGCTTACCGTGAAAAATGAGCCTTCCCCAAGTTTGTCGGTAACAGAATTAGGAGTCAAGGAAAGTCAGTAATGGCCGGCATAGGAGCGATGGGCGCCGAGCCGCTCGCAAACCGAAAACACCACCTTTTTAGGCGGTGTTTTTTGTTAAATTGTGCAAAGAAAGATTGCCGAAAAAATACATGTCTTAAATTAAGAAAAAACTTATAATTGACAAAAAATAAAGAAACTCGTATATTCTAATTAACGAAGTTATAGCGACAAAAAGCATCTGGAAGCAGAACGATATTTTTTTGTTTAAATAACGACGATATAGCGACAAAATAGGAGGTAGCAAAGAATGGAAAATAAAATAAAAAAAATAATCACTCACATTGTAGAAGTGCCGCTTAAAAATACATGGCAAATTTCTTTGTATTCTGCGAACACAAGACAACATGCCGTTGTAGAAGTGATTTTAGAAAATGGCATCCACGGCTTCGGTGAAGCATCTCCGTCCCCAGCTTTCATGGGAGAGACAGCAGAAACAATTAAGCTAGTAAATGACCTTTATTTAGCGCCAGTGTTAATCGGATTACCTGTCGATGAAATAGCGATTGCACATACGAAAATGGATCAGGCAATTTACGCACAAACAGCAGCAAAATCAGCCATTGACATCGCACTTCATGATGCATGGGGAAAAACATTGAATCAACCGCTCTATAAATTGATTGGTGGGGAAGTTAGAGAAACGGTTCCGCTCACATATGTAGTAGGTATTAAGAATAATGAAGATGCTTACAAAGAAGCCATACGACGAGTGAATGAAGGATTCAACGTGATCAAAATTAAAGTTGGAAATGAACCGAAAAGGGATATCGCTTTAGTTAATCTAATTCGTAAAGCGATAAATGATTCGGGACAAGAGGCAAAGATTCGTCTTGATGCGAACCAGGGATATGATGTGCCGACTGCAATTAAAGTGATTAGGGAACTTGAAGAGACGGGCGAAATTGAATCGGTTGAACAGCCAGTTCGAAAATGGAACATTTTCGGTATAAAAGAAATTCGTGAAAAAGTGAAAACACCAATCATGATTGATGAAACGGTCTTTAGCCTTGAAGATGCGATGAATGCCATCAAACTGGGCATTGCTGATATTATTAATTTGAAAATTTGCAAAGTAGGCGGAATTTATCAATCTAAAAAAATTGCTGCATTGGCGGAAGCGGCAGGTATGTCTTGTACGGTTGGAAGCAATTTGGAGCTCGGCATCGGCATTGCCGCAAGTGCCCAGTTTGTTACAAGCACATCAGTTGTCAAAAATCCGAGCGACTTTATTTGTGGAGCTTACTTGCATGAATATGATATTACTAAAATGCCGATGATGGATTTGGTGAAGGATGGAGCGATGAAGGTTTCAGAAAAACCAGGATTAGGCATTGATGTCAATACCTCATTACTTGGGAAGGGATCAAAATGAACATCTCAATTAAACGATTGCAAAACGATATAGAAAAGTATGCACGTTATGGAAAAGATCCAAACAACGGTATAACAAGACCAAGTTTTTCGGAAGCGGATTTTGAAGTGAGGGACTTATTTATCGACGAACTGAAACAACTTGGGCTTGAAGTAAAAGTTGACGGTGCCTCCAACATATGGGGAGTAATGAAGGGAAATGGTCAGAAGAAGGGCTCCATTGTCATTGGTTCTCATCTTGACACCGTCCCTAATGGCGGGAAATACGATGGTGCTTTAGGTGTCTTAGTTGCAAAGGAAATCATCCGGACATTAAAAGATCATAATATCATTTTAAATCATGATCTTGAAATTGTATCGTTTACCGCTGAGGAACCAAACGATTTTAATGTGTCTACTATGGGCAGCCGCAGTTTTACTGGAAAATTACTTCCTGAATATCTAATGGATGTGACAGATTCAAAAGGCACACGCTTAACCGATTGTTTTAAAAAAGCAGGTGGCGGTTTGGAGCATTTTCCTGAAATGCTCCAAGCACAAAAAGATAAAAAAGCTTTTATTGAGCTTCATATCGAGCAAGGGAAACGTTTGGAGCAACAAAATATTTCGGTTGCTTCCGTTGATAAAATTGTTGGCATTTACCGCGATAAAATGACTGTTATTGGCGAAGCGAATCATGCCGGGACAACGATGATGGAACATCGCTTTGATGCGCTTACAGCCGCAGCGGAAATGGTGCTCATAGCAGAAAAAATGGCAAGAGAGGACCCGAAAGATACCGTTTGTACGGTTGGAAAATTCGACATTTTTCCAAATGCAGCAAATATAATACCGGGCAAAGTAGAGTTTGTTCTCGAAGTCCGTGGAGAAACGGAAGAAGATATTCAACAGCTTGTAGCCAATATTAAAGAGGAATGGGAAAAGATTAGGAAGACACGTAAAGTAGAATTTAAAGAGCAAAATATTCTTAATCAAAAGCCTGTTCATCTAGACACAGATATTATCTCCAGTATTGAAAATGCAGCACAAAAACGTAATGTGCCAATTGTAAGGCTGGCAAGCATGGCTGGACATGATGCAAGCCATATGGCTGATATTTCAAAAACGGCGATGATTTTTGTGAAAAGTATCGACGGAAAAAGCCATTGCCCACAAGAATATAGTGCACCAGATGATATTGAAATCGCCGGTAACGTTATGCTTCGAGCAATTTTAAACGTAGATGAGCAACTTGATTAAAGCAAAAAGGAGGATTTTTTATGATTCATTCACCTTCGCTTTGGGGGCTTGTCCCCCTTATTATCTTCATAGTTCTAATATTGAGAAAATTCAATCCTATCGCTGCTATTTCCGCCGCTATTATTGTTGGAGCTGTTATGAGTGGTTCCGGTTTAATGGAGGTTGCAAAGGTTATTGGAAAAAATGGGCTGACAGATTTTATCGCTTATATTGGCCTGGTTATTTTGGCAGGTGGTGGACTTGGAAAAATCGCGGAAAAAACAGGTGTTGCTCGTAATATTGTATATTTTATTATGAATAAAGTTGGCATTAATACGCCAAATAAAGCGATGATTAGTACAATGATAGCATCATCTTTATTAGCTGCATTACTTGGGACGTTGGCAGGTGCAAATGCCATTGTTGCACCTGTACTTATTCCGGTAGTAGCGGCGGCCGGATTATCATCGAGCGTCGTAGCCATTCTTTTTCACGGCGCAGCGGCTGCAGGAGTTTTAATCGGACCATTTACTCCACCAGTAGTGACATTAATGGAATTAACAGGATTAACGTATCCTCAAGTGCTTTTGTACGCCGGCCTTCCAGTTGCCGTTATTATATGGTTGTGCACATTCGGTTACTCAAAAATAATTCTGAAGAAGTCTCTTATTGAGCATCCTTATCCGGAAGAAGATTTAAGCGGTTTCAATCAGAAAGAATCCGAAATGGAGCCAAAGCAGAAAAAAATTACGACTCAGGCAACGGTTGCCTTTTCAGTAACACTTATCGCATCTATCATATACGGTATTATGATTAAAGGGGGCTCAACGTATACGATTGTCATCATTTTATTAACAGCCATTATAACCGGTCTTGCCGGCAGAATGTCACCGAATCAAATCGCTGATACGTTTGTAGAAGGTGCAAAACCATTGTTGTGGATCTTTATCCAATTTGTTTTATTTACACCGTTTATTTATTTCACCGAAAAAATGGGAGGTTTCGAAGCTCTTAAAAACTTGCTTCTTCCTTATGTAGAAAATGGCGGACAAGCTACAATGGTAATACTAAGCACGATTGTAAACATTGCGGGTATTCCAGGTGCAGCCGTTGCACACTCCATTCTTATGCACAAGATGTTCATTCCAACTGTTACGGACTTACATGTTCCGATGTCTGTCTGGGTGTTGGCACTGCTTGTCGGTTCACAAATGCCGTTCTTCTTGTATCCGACCGGAGATGCCCTGGGGGCAATGGGACTAGCCCGTTCAAAAGATCTTAAAAATGTAATTATCTTTGGTGTGTTTGTAACAATTATCGTTGTTTTATTTATTGTTATACGTGTGTTGTTTTTGTAAACTATAATGAATGAAAAGGGGATTTGATATGGATTGGCAAAAGCTTAGAGAAGATGTAGAAAGAGCAGTATCAAAAGTCGATGGAAAAGTAAGCGTTGCCATTGAAGCAGATAAAGAACACATTTCGATTAATGCAAACGATCCTCTTCCGTCTGCAAGTTTGATTAAAGTTCCCATCATGATTGAAGCATATCGCCAAGCACAGGAAGGCAAATTGAGCCTGGTCAGTGAATATTCCCTCCTACCCGAAGATAGGGTAGGAGGGATGGGAGTTGTTTCTCACCTTTCACCTGAACTTCGCTTGACGTTAAAAGATCTTATTTCGCTTATGATTATAATTTCCGATAATACGGCAACCAACATGGTCATTCGCAAGGTTGGCATAAATACCGTGAATCGGTTGGCAGCTGATTTAAACTGTGGACAAACTGTTTTGGCACGGATGATGATGGATCATGAGGCCGTCAAACTAGGCAAGGATAATATAACATCAGCCAATGACATTGTTCGCTTCTTGAAGGAAATAGTAGAAGGAAGAATGTTAAATGAAGAAAACAAAAAGGCTGCTTATGATACCCTTTTAAACCAACAGTTTAATACAAAACTGCCTGCCTTGATCACAGGCGGATTCTCCCTTAATGCTACTCTTGCTCATAAAACGGGAGAACTTCCAGGCACCGAGCATGATGCTGGAGTTTTTTATATTAATGGAAAGCATACCTATGTAGCTGTTTTAACAACAGAACTGTCTGATAATGCTTCCGGTCAACGAATGATTGCGCAAGTGGGAAAACTTGTTTTTGATTATTTGAACGCATAAGAGCCCAAAGCAAAGGAACACTTCTATTTGATTTTTTAATTTTTCAACGGTTAATATTAAATATAATTAATTTGTCTCTATTTTTTTACGTTTTCGTACAAAATTGAAAATATGTATTAAACTATTTATTAAGATTTTCATTACCGTTGGAGGATAAAATGGTTGTTCAAATTGCAGTGATCGGCTCTGAAAAAATGGTTCACGAAGTTATGTGTTTGAATCAAAATAAACGTATTTATATTAAACCTTTTATTTATGAAAAACCTGAAGAAAGTTTGAAGCTTGTTGAAGAAGCAAAAGACTACACAGTTCTCTTTTTTACAGGTCCTATTCCTTATTATATGGCAAAAGAGAAAATTCAAGAGTACAATTTGCCTGCTGTTTACATTCCCTTTGATGAACTGGCTTTTTCTTTGTCTTTATATCATATACAACATGCATTTGGCATTAATCCATTAAAGCTTTCCATTGATATTCCAAAAAAAGAAGTGGTCTATAATATATTGCATGAATTGAGACTGGACACTGGGTCAATTTTTGTTAAAGAGTTTGAAGATGAGATTAATCAGCATAAGTATACGGACAAGATCGTTCAATTTCATTACGATCTTTGGAACAATGGGGAAACTTCATTTGTTTTGACAAGCGTGCAATCTGTTTACAATGAACTGCAGAAATTAAACATTCCAAGCTTTCGTATGATGATCCCGCGAAAAAATATGGGCGCTACACTTGAGCAAGCTGTAACAATAGGGGAACTTTTGCTAAGTAAATCTTCACAAATTGCTGTTGGGATCGTTCAAATAGCTGATCAACATACTCAGGACCATCATGATGTAAAAAAACTAAAAGTTACTATATACGGATTTCTTACAGAGTTTGCCCGAAAGATGAATGCGTCCGTTAAAATAGTCGATGAACACACGTTTATGATTTATGGAACAAGGGGCGGTGTTGAACAGCTAACTGATCAGTACCGTGTGTTTCCTTTATTGAATGATTTAAAAGAAGTTAACGATGTGAACATTAACTTTGGTTTTGGTTTCGGTATTACGGTGACAGAAGCAGAGGAACATGCACAGATCGGTTTGTATCATGCAAAAAAATTAAACGAGCACAGCGTTTTTATTGTGACGGAAGAAAAGAAGGTAATTGGACCATTAAATAAAAAGATAACCAAAACGTTTGAACTGCAAAGTCAGGATGAGCGTGTTCTTGCAGTGGCTAAAAAAACCGGTATTAGTGTTTCAAACATATCAAAAATAGTTAATTTCACCAATCTACGTCATAATCATGGTTTTTCTGCGAGTGATCTTGCTGATTATTTACAGTTAAGCAGGCGAAGTGCGGAGAGAATGTTAAAAATACTTGTAGAGAAGAATTATGCAGAAATATCTGGTGAAGAACAGCCTTATCAAAAAGGGAGACCACGTTCAATTTATAAAATAAACTTATAAGCCGGCCCCGCTCGCCATTCGTTTTGAGAGTAAAAACTGCTTAAGTTAATGGCAATGAGGTACTTCCTTAAAAAGTTTAAATTAAATCATAAACTTTTGAGAGGATATCGGCATAGTATACAATTATTAATCCAGTTAAAAAGGAGGATATCCATGTCTTCAGTTATTGGCTGTATAAACATAGGAACAATGGATAACGGTTCAACTATTATCGCAAAAAGAACTGCTCTTATTTCTCCTAAAGCCGTTTCAACCTCAAATTCGGGTTCAGGTGCAGCTAATACAGCTAATTTTATGAGAAATTTTAATGCTGTTAATTCAACAAATACCGAACGTCCTCATGTTGCTGATCAAAATATTGCAAGTGCAGTGTAATAAAATTAAGAAGTAAGATAACACACTAACGTAAGGGGTGATGTCTATGTCTTCATTTGTTGGATTTCTAAATATATTAACCATGGATCACGGTTCATCAATAGTCTTGGAAGAATCTTTAATTATTTCTCCCAAAAGCAGCGCAAGAACAAATTCGGGTTCAGGCAGCGGTAATACGGCTAATTTTATGGAAAACTTTAATGGTATTAATTCAACAAACACTGAAGAACCCCATGTCGCTGATCAAAATATTGCAGGTATAGTGTAACAAAATTAAAAATACCGAGGATATGCATGCTTGCAGACGATAAAAATAAACCCTGGTTATCGGATATCATTCCGAAGCCAGGGTTTTCGTTAACTAAAACTGTTCGTGTAGGGAGAGGATTACCTAACGGAACAGTTTACTCCCGAAATAATAAAAATCACTTGACTTTTTTGAAACTACGCAAGAAATCTACTGCAAATTAAAAAATGCGGGTTAACTCCTGAAACATCCGATAAATCATTCATCTTCTCTCTTTATGGGGTCTCGCCGCTACCCCTCATAGTCTTCTAATATTGACAACCCTTCCTCCAACGCCCATCTACTTTGCCGGTGGTGGTATCACGGACATAAATTATTAACAGCATACTTTTTTTCGAATGATGGCGAATTCGTTTCTTTTTGATTTTCAAGCAATATGTCATCAATATGTTAATGCTTTAGTTATTTCTACGTATTAACATATGCAAGAACAAATTACGTAATTTTTTTAAGCATTACACATTCATTGATCATTGAACTTACCAATAAACAGGAGGGAGGGACAGGTGTTGGAGACCACCCAAGTGAACATGGAGATTCACTACAATAAAAAAGAAGATGTCTATGATCAAATCATATCCAAGGAAGAATTTTCCCAGATTTATGAGATGTATAATAAACGGGTCTATAAGTATATCTGTTTCCGGATCAACAATCACTATGCTGCGGAGGATATCTGCAGTCATGTATTCGAAACAGTCATCACTAAATATCATAGCTTCTCACCGGAAAAATCAAAGTTCGAAATATGGCTGTTCGCGATCGTAAGAAACGCTGTAACAGACTACTTTCGCGCACAGAAAAAACGGGCCTTTTTTTCACTGAACACTTTGCTGAATATGGTTTTTATCGAGTCGTCTCCCGAGGATCTGGTCATCCGCGATGACAATAATCAGGAGTTGTTCAAAGCTCTAGCCAGGCTGCGCAACAAAGAACGCAATATTCTCGCAATGAAATATGGAGCCGGTCTGAAAAATTCGGAAATCGCTCAGTTAATGGGTGTAAGTGAATCCAACATTGGCGTTGTAGTGTACAGGAGCTTAAGGAAACTACATAAAATCTTAGTGGCAGGAGGGTTCAAAAATGAGTAAAAAACAGGATCAGGAAGAATTCAAGAATATAGTAAATCTGTTGACAAATGTAGAGTTAACTCCCTCCTCCTCGAAAGACCGGATTTATAATCGTGTGACATACAAAATGGAAACAGAGACCTTGCAACCCTATTGCAAAAAAAAGGATGAGATATCTATGAAGAAAAATAAATGGAGAGCTACAACCGTGATTGCCAGTGCCGTTATCTGTCTTGGTGGCGCATTTTCAACTACTTCTTACGCGCAAGAATTGTTTCAATCGATCCTGGCTCATTATCAAGTTGGGGGAATGGAAATCACACAATATGATAAAGAACTACCTACTCCTGCAGTAAACACGTCGTCTAGTAATCCAGCAAGGAATGACGAGGTAGCCCCATTACCGTCCCCTTTAAAGCTTTCCTTACAGGAAGCTCGCTCGGCAATGGGGATGAACTTTCCTGCACCCTCATGGTTGTCGGACTATGAGTATGTGAATTGTGTAATTCAAGGTGATAAAATGGTTGAGGTACTCTATAAACGAGATAAAAAAACAGTCAATTTGTTGATTTCAAAGGATGATGAAAATGGCATCATCACCACTGATGATGTCAAAGTAGAAACAATTAACGGTACAAAGGTCTATTTTGCAAACGGAATTGTCATTTGGGAGTATGAGGGATTTAGAATAGAATTATACTCGCAAGAGGATTTTGATGCCATTACGCTCGGTAAAATAATCGCTAGCTTAGAGACAGGCAAACCAGTCACGCAAGCGGAAATCGAGAAAGCGAAGGTAAAGATACAGAACGCTGGGCCAAGAGCAACTGCGGCGCCTGCACCTGTAACTCAAAATTAAATATACACCATCCTCTATTGATGATGTTTTACGTCCGGCTCACTTTATTCGAGAAGGGAAAGTTTCTGGACTCATTACGGGCAAGTGCCTTAAATATTATCATTAATGCAATTAGCGTTTGGAACACAGTTTATTTAAGCAAGGCCACAGAACTATTCCAGAATAAAGGAACGCTACGAGAAGATTTATTAAAACATATATCTCCCTTGGGCTGGGAACATATTAATTTCCTTAGGGAGTATACATTTATAAAAAGTTAAGCCGATTTTCCTTAGCGTACAGGAAATCGGCTTTTTCTATGTAAATAAGATGATTGTAAATATAGCAGAAAAAGACGATGCTTATGGAGAGAATTGGAATATACCTGGAGCGGGATTGATTTCAGGAAGAGAGAGCATTCCCTATTTATGAGAGAAGTTGTTGAGATCATGTACCTTACAAAAGAAGGATTTGTTCTAAATGGGGAAAAATATGAAAGATGTATCGGACCAATTCCAGCCACCCTTTTAAAACGGGGGTGGAAGAAACGTTACGATTTTTAATGTGTGATAAAAATTAGGTGCTGGTCTATCTATTTTTAACTTAAGTCCTGGCTTTCTTCAGAAGTAACAGTGATGATAGAAGGGGTTCTTCGTCACTGTACAGATATGGAGATTGATCGAAATTATGTAGGTACACATGGACAAAGCGAGGCTAGCCCTTTGGAAGGAAGTATAAACAGATGAATACGTTATTGAATCGTTATAATACAATAATTTGGATTCGATTGTTCGGGGAGTTGTTGACTAGTCTAACCAATTCCATGATTGCTCCTTTCTTAATTCTATATTTACATCAAAAATTGGATGGCTCGGTAATGCTGCCACTTATGATTGTTGGACTGCAGCCTTTTACGGATATTGTTGTTACTTTGTTTGCAGGCGGGATCACAGACCGGATTGGTCGAAAACCTATTTTGCTCTTTGCGCTCTTTCTTCAAATGTGTGCAATGACGGGGTTTATTTTTGCTGATTCGGTATGGATGTTTGCTAGTGTATATATTGTAAACGGTATTGGAAGATCCTTGTATATTCCGGCACAACGAGCACAAATCGCGGATGCTGTGTCTGAGGAACATCGTTCAGAAGTATTTGCTCTTGTAAGTACAATGGGATATATAAGCATGTCCATCGGTCCATTGCTCGGTGTGATAATGTTTCGCTATAATCCTATTATTTTATTTATATTACAAGCATTGGCTCTGTTTTTGTATTTGATTGTTATTTGGTTAAAGGTTCCTGAAACCATTCCTATTGTAAGAAAGCAAATAAAACAAACTGAGAAGGAAATGGAGAAGCGAAAAACGTTTTTTCTGTTATTGCTTGTACAATTTGTATTCACCATTGGAGAGAGTATCGGCTTGACCCATTTACTGAAATTTGTTTCGGTACTGGCCCCCGTTGATCAACGTGGTAGATATTTTTCCCTGTTCGGTATACATTGGGATATTTCACGAACAGCAGGACCCGCTTTAGGTGGTTTAGTGTTTGAAAACTTTGGTGGACAGATGTTATTTTCTATATCGGCTATCCTTCTTTTGTTTGGCATGATTGCTCAATATCACGTAATTAGAATAATTCACCGAACAAACATTTTATATAGCGAAACTTTTGAACATAAAGGTGTATAGAGAATGTTGTTTACAAGTTTTGCTTATTAAACTAATGGGAATCATCTAACTCTCTATCAAAAAGCAAACTGCTTTTCCCTATATTTTTCGTACCTAGGAAAGTTAATCCCAGTCTATAGTACATCAATACTACGCAGAAACAAACAAAATACACAAAAACGTAAAAAACGGAGTAAGTTCTTTTTAAGAGGGGATTTTATTTAAAATTGACAGTCTTTATTACAATCGATTAAGCCTGTATTAAGGATGGGCTTCATATATAGAAGCATCTTCTGAGCATATACCCCAAACTGAGCCAAAGTTCCCATATTCACTCAAGCAACTAAAAAAGACCGCTGCCCTTTTCATCACGGGAAGATATAATAAAGCTTGCGGGGAATCTGCAACCCGCAACCTGTACGTGGCAGAATTTCCGGCGATACGACGAGGTGACATAGTGGACAAGATAGAGACGGTAGTGACCAAACAGAGAAAGACTTTTAAAGATTATCGGCTGAACCCCATATACAGATGCTGTGCTGTTCGTGAAGAGTTAATCGGTATGATGCTTCAATCAGATCGTTTGACTTGGTGACGATCAATTTCTCATCTATTTTTTCTAAAGCGTTCATGTCACACCTCATCTTCGCCATCTTTTTGTTCTATTATACTATAGATTATCGACGAACTATCACAAATTTTAAACTTGTGATAGTTGACCCTGTTTTTGCGATAGTTCGCCCTGTTTATGTGATAGTTAGGCTCTATAAATCTAGTGATATCAAGGGTTTCAAGCTCCCGAAAACATATAAAACATATAAAACGACGTCAAGATCTGTCGACGTCGATTCATATAAAATAAAGCAAAAAAATATGGGGAATAGTTTACTTTTTATACAGAATATGGGTATAATTGCACTGTAAGTTACACATAATTCTAAATTTGGAGTATAATATGAAAAATAAAACATTTAAAGTTCTATCAACAACTGCATTAATCACTGCTTTACTTACACCTTCCGTATTTGCAGAAGAATCAAATAATTCATCAGAGAACTCTCCTATAACAACAATTGAAGAATTGGATAAACAATTTGATCCTGAAACTGCGACAGATGATATTCTTTTTGCTGACACCACTGAAGTCAATGAAAAAGTCTCGCCCATACTAAATGAAAAAGTTATCAGTATCTTAGAGAAAAACAATATTGACTTTCAGATTATAGATGGTAATTTAAAGTTAAATGAAACATCACCTGAAGCTATAACTAAGGTCAATCAGTTGCTTAGCCAACAGTCACAAACCAATGGTAACGTTAGCCTTGCTGCTACTTACCCAACTGCCTATGTACACATGAGAGGGTATGACATTAATACCTCAAAAAAATTTAGAGCAGCAACAAAAACAGCTTTAGGAGCAGCTGTTACTGAGTGGGCAAAATCTAAAGGATTAGCAAGTCCATATCAAATTGGTGTAGCCGCTGCTGCTGGATTCGGCTTGTATTATTTCATAAGAGCTGATGAAGAAAACTTATATTTCGCTATTAAATACTACTACAGAGAACTAGGTAGAGAACTAGGTCCTGGAAGATTTGATGGGAACGGTAATTTTATAGGAGACTATGAAATCAAAAAAGAAACAAGAGTTACAAAAAATTCTGATTATACTGGAGGTTCTGTTACACCAGATGTAAGAAGATCTACTATATTAGAACCTACTTTCTAAAGTGAGATGGTTAAATTTTGGGATACTTTATTTTTTTCATACTCAACTTTATAATAGCTTACTTTATCTACGATGACTCAAGCTATGTTAAGCCTTTAGTGCATTCTATTCTTTTGCTGATTGTGGTTGTTATAATGGATTTAATTATGAAAAACAAAAAGAAAAGAAAAAATTAATCGAGTTAATGAACAAATACAAATTAAAGTTAGCAGTATAAAGGATGCCTCCCTATTATGATTTTAGGTAGGCATCTTACATTCATAAGAACTTAATTTTCACTCTACATTCCTTTTTTAGCATCCTTTGCTTGCTTCTGAAGCTTTACAAAACTATCTGTGTACTTCACGTTCGGCGGGAACGTAGCAACCTGGGCATAACCTTCTTTCACTAATGTCTGGTTCAGCATTTCAGCTTTCGGATTCTTAGCATTTCCTAACCATACATACGCCAGCAGACGCCCGTATTTGTCCCTCTGTTGAACGTCAAACTCTAAGGTTACTTGTTTTTGCGCTTCCTTGTGTAAGCAAAGACTTCTGAGCCGTATGGTTGTACTGGTTTATTTGGATGGACCGTTTCTGGCCGAGCAATTCAACCTGAAGATATCGTTATATTTGAATCATTAGATGATGAATTCCGCTTTATTGCAGTTGATAGAGATAGTAATCATGCAAAAGGAAGAATTTTAGATATGTCACAAGAATCTTTTGCTAAAGTATATCCTTTGAAAGAAGGACATTTTCCAGGAACGATTACTTGGCGGGAGTAATCTACATATTCTGAGTTGAGCATTTACTAGAATAGACTTTTTATATACTGACTTATTTGGGTTTGACGGTAAAAGCAAAGATAATTTCATTATTTTTGTTAAAATCGCTCAAGCCCAAATTTGTTTTTGTAATTTTTTCCTTAGTATATCGAATCGGAAGAGGGTTTTTTTATGAAACAAAAAAGCGGACTGGTTGCCTCCCTATTTTTACTTATGTTTATTTTCTGTGGTTGTGCTAAAAATCCCACAAATACTACTCCTATTCATAAAAATAACAACACCTTAGATAACGAAAAAATTGTTGTATCAGCATATAATCGGGAAGGAAAAAGCAGTATAACATTGGTTAATCCCGAGAATGGGCTCGGAGAAGTATTGCTTGATAATCGTGAAGTTTGGTTGAGTGGGGAAGTTTCTAGTGATAAAAAGTCTCTTGTTTATGTAGACGCTCTAGGTGATACAGGAGCATGGAATGTTTTTTTGCGAGATTTAAAAACGAAAAAGATATATCAAGTTACAAATGATTCTCTAGGGAAATTAAGTGCCCGATTTGGTGATAAAAATGGAAAGGTTATTTACAGTGAAGTCATGGGAAGTTCCGTTCCAGCTTCTAAAATCGCGAAAATTGACACGGAAAGTAAAAACTCGGTGTTACTTGATTCAGATCAAAAAGATAGGGCAGCTGAGAGGTTTGATGTGTTTGAAAATAAAATTGTAGGTGTTTTTGTTTCAGAATCTCAAAATAATAAAAGATGGGAGGAAGCTAACATGAAAGACATTGAACTAAGGCAGCTTCCTTATTCAATATGTGAAATGGACAAAGACGGCAAGAATATAAGAGAAATAAGCAAGATAAATGCTATTGATATTGACTTTATTTCATATGGGGCTGACGGTAAATATATAACATTTGGTGGGAAGAAAATTGGAAATGATAGTGGTAGTGGAATTTATAAATTATCCATTGAAAATGGAAAATTAGAAAGGTTATTAACGGATACGATGCTTAAAGAAAAAGAAAAAAGTATTGTATCTGAGATAGGACCGGGACGTTATGGAGTTCTTTCTAAAGATGAAAAAAAATTATATTTCGCAGGTGTACCTAAGGATGCTAAAGAGATGACTTTCAAAGATATAACAAGTAAGCCTCGATCCTTATATCAGTATGATTTAGAAACAAAAAAAATTGAACAAATATACGATCCAAAGGAGCCAGTGATTATTACTGATGTAACAATTTCATACTAAATGGAATCCTGAAAGTAGCCGCTAAAAAAGAACCTGGTAACTTTGATGTTCGAACTGTGAACTTCAATGTATATAAATTACACTGTATATAAATTACACTTGATATTTTGACAAGGAAGTGTGGTTGGAAGAAGGAGGGGGTGGATGCGCTCTGCAATCCAGCAAATATGCCTTTTTCTGACCGCTCCCGCCCACTGCCCTTCCTTCTTTTCTTACCTCCCATCATAAAGGTGTCCATGCTGCGGAAAATCTGGAAAAATAACAATATAGAAGCGTCTGAGCCTGCCAATTCAATTGTTTTTTATAAATTCTGTTTCATATGAGTATGGGAGAAACTTCTTTTTTGCCTGTACCTTGGGATTTATGAAAACCATTGTATAACCTCATATTTGACTTTTGAAATAGTGGAGTGGATCGCTTTGCAAAACAAAATTCCTAGACAACCAAGTAGGTACTTTTAAAAAAAACACGGATTTTCCTTCTTAAGCGAGGGGATTTTTCATTTTTAATGTATAATATAAAGGGAACCAACAAGTATAGTCATCGACCGGAAAGAAATTTAATTCCAATAAGAGGACTAAAGAGAATTTATGGACAATAAAATGGGTATCAAGATAGTATATGTAATGGGTAACACAGTATATTTAAAAATTCCTACAAATAGAAAAACATATAAGGGAATTCGTCATTCCAAGTTTTTAAAAGGCCATAGTGGTGTAATTGTTAGACCTAGACCCAGAACGGTAGGCACTATTAATCGAATCCTTGGTGCTGCAAAAGCAAACTTAGCGGTAGAAGGATTTAAATTTACAACAGAAGAAGAAAATCTTGCAAAGGCAAAGGCTCGTCTGCGTGGTGAGATGAGCCATCAGGAGTACCTCAAACGGGTATTGGAGATGAAATAATTTGACCAGATATGGTGCTGATCAATGTCCATACTGTTACCCCGGAACAGAGGTTTTAAAAAACAAATTTAATATAAGGAATGAAAAAAAACTATCTGATCTTGAAAAAATGTCAACTTTAATTCGAGATGCTGAATTGGTCGAAACACCGATTAAGGGTCTTTTTGATTTAAATCATCTTCAGAAAATCCATCGATATCTTTTCCGCGACATTTATGATTTTGCTGGAAAAACAAGAACAATAATCCTTTTCGTGAGGGAAACGGGCGAACGCAACGTGTGCTTTTATCCGTTGTGTAGCTCAAAATGCAGGATTTGAATTAGAGTGGGATGCGTCTAAAAAGCCTATCCGTAGTTTTGTGTACACACAATCACGGATAGGCTTTTTATTCCAATCGAGTTGCGGATTTAGTTGGTGTTATACTTAGATAGAATATTGATATTCTGGAGGATAGGGTATGAATCTTAGAAACGAATACGAAAAACTCCATCTCCAACTTAAACAAATGTAGTGACTGTCTTTGTGTCGTCCGACAATAGGTGTTTGTGGCAATCTAAAAATGTAGCGTTTGGCA
>NZ_KE952820.1 GCF_000466385.1 Aneurinibacillus aneurinilyticus ATCC 12856 | reverse complement strand
ATGATTCCATACCGTCCCGAACCGTTTACAAACTTTGCTGACGAGAAAAATATGAATGCCATTAATGCAGCACTGGAGAAAGTATCCGCTGAACTGGGCCGCGACTATCCGCTGGTCATCGGCGGCGAAGCGATCATGACGGAAGAACGTCTCGTTTCTGTGAACCCGTCCGCGAAAAAAGAAGTGGTTGGCAGTGTATCCAGTGCGGATCAAGCGTTGGCTGATAAAGCCATGCACAACGCCGCTGCTGCGTTTAAGACATGGTCCCGTGTACCGGTTGAACATCGGGCAGGCTACTTGTTTAAGACAGCGGCGATGATGCGCCGCCGCAAGCATGAGTTCTCTGCCTGGCTGATGCTCGAAGCAGGAAAAAGCCGCGCGGAAGCGGATGCGGATACGGCCGAAGCGATTGACTTCATGGAATATTATGCACGTCAGGCGCTGGAGCTGAAAGACCGGGGCCAGCAAACGCTCGTCCGCCTGCCTGGCGAAGACAACCACTTGGAATACATCCCGCTCGGTGTTGGTGTCATCATTCCACCATGGAACTTCGCGCTGGCGATTGTAGTCGGAATGGTAACGTCTGCGATGGTTACAGGAAATACGGTCATTTTGAAACCGGCGAGCCAAACGCCGGTCATTGCGTATAAATTTTATGAGCTGTTAGTCGAAGCCGGCCTTCCAGCCGGGGTGGTGAACTTCCTGCCAGGCCGTCCGGATGTGATCGGGGACTACCTGGTTGAGCACAAGCTGACCCGCTTCATCAGCTTCACCGGTTCCCGTGCGGTCGGACTGCGCATCCATGAGCGTTCCTCCAAAGTGGCTCCAGGCCAAATCTGGATGAAGCGTCTTGTAGCGGAGATGGGCGGCAAAGACGCCATCGTCGTGCTGGATGATGCGGATATCGAATTAGCAGCACAAAACATTGTCGCGTCTGCATTCAGCTTCTCCGGCCAGAAATGCTCCGCGTGCTCGCGTGCGATTGTTCACGAAGCGGTGTACGATGAAGTAGTAAACCGGGTCGTGGATATCACAAAAGGGCTGAAAGTAGGCGACGTGCGCGATGCGTCCAATTACACCGGCCCGGTGATTGATGAGAAAGCGCTGAACAAAGTGATGGAATACTTGGAAATCGGTAAGCGTGAAGGTAAGCTGGTGGCGGGCGGCAAGCCAGCCGGCGATGAAGGCTTCTTCGTCGAACCGACGATTTTCGTCGATGTAGACCCGGATGCACGCATTATGCAGGAGGAAGTGTTCGGACCGTTCGTAGCCTTTACAAAAGTACGGGACTTTGACCATGCGATGGAAGTGGCGAACAATACGGAATACGGCTTGACCGGGTCCGTGTTTACCCGCAACCGCGAGTACATCGAACGTGCCCGTACCGAGTTCCATGTGGGCAATCTGTACTTCAACCGCAAGTGCACCGGAGCGATCGTCGGCGTGCATCCGTTTGGCGGATTCAACATGTCAGGGACGGATTCGAAAGCAGGCGGACCGGATTACTTATTGCAATTCACGCAGCCGAAGCTGTCGTCCGAGATTTTGTAA
>NZ_KE952819.1 GCF_000466385.1 Aneurinibacillus aneurinilyticus ATCC 12856 | reverse complement strand
CCCTTTTTGTAATATTCCTTCATCACCTCTGCAGGAACCATGCTGCCGCCAGTAGCCCACATAATATGTGTGGCATTTTTCATTCGGTCTATTAAATGATGTTGTTCTAAATAGGCTTGTCCTTCTTTTTCCTTCGCCAACCGAATTGGACCGAATCCCCCTGCCAATGCAGAAGGCTCCAGATGAATATTCTCTGTATCAATCAATGCTCTTAATAGCTTATACAACTCATCATCACTCACCGTATAACATCCGCTTAAGAAAGGCTCAATGATTTGACCGACAAAGGCAGACGGTCTTCCAACTGCAAGGCCGTCTGCTGCTGTAATGTTGTCAATCCCAAAATCTTGTACAGAAACTTTATCATGCAATCCGGTTGCTAAACCAAGTAACATACACGGCGAATGGGTAGGCTCTGCGAAGAAACAATGCACATGATCTTGGTATATCAATTTCAAGCCAAAGGCAACTCCTCCCGGACCACCACCCACTCCACATGGAAGATAGACAAATAGGGGGTGATGTTCATCTACCGTTATATTCATATCCTCTAATTGTTTTTTTACCCGAAAAGCTGCTACAGCATATCCTAAAAATAGATCATTAGAATTTTCATCATCAATGAAGTAACAATTTGGTTTGCTATTTGCAAGTTTTCGGCCTTCCTCTACAGCTTTACTGTAATCCTCCTTATATTCAACCACCACAACTCCTTTGCTTTTAAGAAGATCCTTCTTCCACTTCTTTGCATCAGCTGACATATGAACCGTTACGTTAAACCCCATTTTTGCACTCATAATTCCGATGCTAAGTCCTAAATTGCCCGTTGATCCTACTGCAATTGAATATTGCGAGAAAAAGCTTCTGAATTTCTCACTGTCTATAATGGAATAGTCATCTTGCAGTGTTAACAACTGTTGTTGAAGAGCTAAATCTTCTGCATGCTTAAGAACCTCATAAATACCGCC
>NZ_KE952818.1:32553-40386 GCF_000466385.1 Aneurinibacillus aneurinilyticus ATCC 12856 | reverse complement strand
CCTCTTACCACAAAAGTTTGTCGATTTATCAAACTAGATGTATATAGGTGCAGAAATGTCGGGCTGGCACAACAAAATATGCGGGCGAAAAATTTTTTCGCGGAATGTGCAACTTTTTCCTCTCAGCCTCGTCTAATGATATGCAGGCGAACAAGAGGGAAGAAAAAATTGCAAACAGGCGCAACTTTTTCCTCGTACCATCGTCTAATCATTATAGAAAGACACCAGCACGAAATACTAGTCTTATACAAATCTAGTATTTACATCATAGGCAGTCCGTTGTATACTTTCATTTGTGAGTTATACATAGGAAAGATTTGCCTGATTACTGGGCTTTCTGGAAGATTTGATGCAGTACCCCTTAACTATTAAAAATATAGAGAAGAGTTCTGCTCCCTGAAAGGGGGTGAAGGTACATAGATGGAGAGTAGAACTCGGCTAAGACATATACAATTCTCTCAACCAAACAGTGATGTGGGTATGTACCTTCATCATACGGAACTGATTAACGTCCGTAATTAAAAATGATAACAATATTTAGGAGGAAATAAACGTGAAGAACAACAAATCACTTAAAGTTCTTTCTACAGCTGCTATTTCTGCTGCTTTAGTAGCACCTACAGTTGCTGTACAACCAGCATTTGCTTCTTCTACTTACACAGTTTCAAATGTACAAACTGTTGGTGTTAACTCTTGGGTAGGAACAGGCTCTTCTACTGTTACTAATGTAGCTATTAAGATTCCTAGTGGAACAATCAGTAGTGGAGATACTGCAGTTGCACGTGTTCGTTTACCTAACAATGGTTTCGCAAGTATTTTGGGTGTTGATGCAAACTCAGCAGGTAAAGATTTTGTAAGAGGCGCTGGTGCGCAACAAACTTTAACGTATAATGTTACTGTTACAGCGCCAGGTAATGCTAAAACAAATTTTGATACAAAAGTTAGTTTCTCCTTTAACAATAATGGTACTCCAGTTACTGTTGATGCTGACGTGGCTCTTACAGATGCTGATACTGAAATTACGACAGCTGACAAAGTTGCATCTGCATTAAATAGCAAACCGGATTTCACAAGCAATCACTTTACGGCAGCTGGTAGTAATGGTAAGCTTGTGATTAAGCAACAGCCACCTAGTGGAACGAATACTGCTACAGTTGCACAAAATGCTTTAACAGTAACAGAAACTGATGGTTCAGTATTTGCTCTTAACGGAAGCTCACCTTCTATAGATTCTGGAAATGCAGATCAGAGCGTTATTCCTGTAAGAAATGCAGCAGATGCAGTAAACTCAATTGACAAAGTCACTATTAAACCAGTGGGTAAAAAAGCAAGTGCATACTCAGCAGCAAATAATGCTTCAGGTGGTCCTAGCAACAAAGATACAGCAAATGATGAATACGAAATTACTATCTATGGAAATGGTAATGCTAGCGAAGGTTTAGTATACCTGCCGATTAGTTCTTTGTATGTTCCAAGCGGAAACTCCGGTGCTTTTAATTTAACAATTGATTCTGCAGATGGAAAGCTTAGCAAAGGAGACCTTGCTATTGCACAAGTAGGTACTGGCTCTGTTACAGCTACAGCAGATGATATTACAGCTCTACAAAATAAAAACGGTCAATCCATTGGAACTATTCGTTTGAAAGAAGATCGTCCTGGATTATTCAATACAACTGATGAGTATACTTTGAAATTACCAAAAGGGTTCTCTTGGAACGGTCTTCCTACTGTTGAAAAAGTGTTTGGAGATGGAAATGCAAACCTTGAGGTTAGAAAAATTGATGAGCGTAAAATCGGTGTGAAGCTTAAATCAGGAACTAATCCTACTAGCACCACTGCAGGAACGTTTGCTTTGAAGAATGGTAAAGTAGATGTTGATGATGCAGTAGCAAAAACTGGTGATGTTGAGCTTACTCTCGAAGGCGATTATGGTACAACAAATGGTACACTTAAAGTTGCTACTTATGGTGACTATGGTACATCAGCAACAGTTGCTGAACCAACAACTGTAGTAGGTGGTCAGGATGATCAAGATATCGCAAACTTCACAATTAAAGAAAATGCTCCAGGAACATTCATTGATGGACGTACCATCAAATTAACGTTGAGCGGAAATGCGAAGTGGAATCTGAACAACCTTCCGAAAATCAAGACTTCTGAGTCAGATGCACAAGGTATTCGTGTTGAACCTTCTGTTTCTTCTTCCGATGCGTCTACAGTTACTTTGACTATCAAAGGAGACTCTAAAGATTCAAATAAAGTAGCTAAACTTGTATTTGAAAAAGGTACAATTGATACAGCTGCAAATGCACAAGCTCAAGATGTTAAAATGACAATTAGCGGTAGTGCGGGTGCGACTGGTGAATTAACAGTAGCTAAATTGACTCCAGCTGCTACTGTTACAGTTGATGGAGAGACTCCGAAAGTTATCATCGGTGCTCAAAACCAAGATGTTGGTACCATTGTAATCAAAGAAGCTAAGAAAGACACATTTGATGATAAAAATAAGAAACTTGTACTTCACTTCCCGGATGGAGTAAAACCAACTCTACCTACAAAAGTTGAAGTAACAGATGGGGATTTGACTCTGGATACAGCTAACGTATCTAAAGATGGTCAAGATATCTACATTCCAGTTAAATTCAGCAGTACAAAAGTTTCTACAATTAAAGTTAGCGGTGTGAAAGTAAATGTTGACCGTACAGTTTCTGAAGGAGATTTAAAAGTGGCTCTTCGTGGTGACTCTGTAGTAACTACGGACACTAAAGTTTACGCAAAAAATCATTCCCAAGGTATTTTGTATGGATACAACACAGATACTTACATTCCATTCCAAAACAATCATGATGCAGCAATAGGTACAGTTGCAAAAGTTGTAACACCTGCTGACGGCAACAAATATGCAGAAAATATCATCTTCAAAATTGGCAGCAAAACGTACACTCAAGACGGCAAAGAGATGACTATGGATGTAGCTCCAGAAGTTCATCCGGTTTACAACCGTACGTACATTCCAGCTGCACACTTTGCAGCAAGCCTGAACATTCCGGCTGACAAAGTTGTTTGGAATGAAGCTGCTAAAACAGTAACTATTTTCGCTGGTGACAAGATCGTTAGCGCAACAGCAGGTAAGAAAGAACTTGTTGTTAATGGTACTCCGGTTCAAATTGATGCACCAGTTAATTACGGCCAACACACTGGCTACCGTGTAATGGTTCCTTACACTCACCTGGCTCTTGCTCTTGGTGCTACAGTTGAGTGGAAAGCTGATACACAAGAAATCTTCGTTAACAAACGCTAATTATAGTTTGTTGATGAACAAAAAGAGGAACTCCCAAGTTGGGGGTTCCTTTTTCTTAACAAATGTAATGTAAGGAGAGATTTCTATGAAAAAAACTGCTTCTTTCCTGTTGTCAGCTGCATTATTATTCCCATTTGCTACACTTTCGCATGCTGCAGGCGGATTAACGTATCAAGAAGCCATCGACAAGGCGTTAGGCGTAAGTAAACAGTTAAAAAGTACACAGCTTGATATCGAAAGAAAATCGGAGGATGTACAAAAGGCAGGGGAAGATATTCGTTTTTTGCCTGCTGAAGCCTCAGCTTCTGCTGCAGCCGACCAAGCGTTTACTGCTTATGTAGCCCGTGGTGTTGCATATGATACAAGTAAGCAATCATTGACCACACAGCAGGATACGATTGCATACAATGTACGTACTGCATACAATAAAATTCTTCAGGAACAAGAGAAAAAGAAGTTTGCAGATTTGTCGGAGAAAAATGCCCATACACAGAGTTATGTTTCTTTTTTAAAACAGCAGGCGGGTATGGCAGGTAAAATCGAAGCAGATCGAGCAGAAAAGCTTTATGATGCAGAAAAGAAAAATAACGCAGTGAATGATACAAATCTACGTAATGCATATGAAGCCTTTAACCAACTTTTAGAGTTACGTCCCGAAGAACGTCCAGTTTTGGAAGAAAAACCTGAATATAAACCACTTGGTGAAATTGATGTAGAAGCACATATTACGGGGATAAATGCTCAGAATCCGACATTATTTCAGGCGGATAAAGGAATTGATCTAGCCAGACTTGATCTTAAGCTATACGATTGGAATCGTGCAGACACAACGTATAAAGCAAAACAGCTGGATGTTGAAAAAGCGAAAACCGGATACAGCATTGCAAAAGAAGGCACAGAGCAGGCAATCCGCGATATATATGCCAATATTCGGGCACTGGAAGAACAGTATAAAGCGTTGGAAGCCAATCTGGCGGTAGCACAAGATGCGGTTCATCTCGCACAGGTACAGTTTGATGTCGGCGTTGGTACGAAAGTGGATTTGGAAACGGCTGAACTGAAAGTGGCTGAACTGAAGCAAAAACAGTTCGACATTATTGTAAACCACGATAATCTTGTTCAAGCGTTCAATAAACCGTGGGTGCTTGCATCCGGTGGCGGCGCGAAATAAGCAGCTTAAATAGTTGATAATGGACAGTTGACAGTTAACTATGTTCAGCTGGTAAAAGAATAGTGGTTCATCAAGATAGATAGAAATGAAATCGGTATGAATGGCAAGAGAATAGTGAGGTTTCTTTTTGTCTTCAGATGAAAGTGTGTTCATTGAAGTTCAAGTGAGCAACTTATCAAGTCAAATGCATACGGTCTTAGGCTGTCAGAATACTGACGGCCTTTTTTATTGTTGACAGAAGGGGATAAGCAGAAAGCTGTAGAGAAGTTTTACACGGAAAGAAGCAAGCATTTCAGTCGCTTTATTGTTAAAATGAATGTAATGAAAAAAAGGGGGATAAACTGGTGAATGAGGAATTAAAGCAGCTATTGCGTTTAGTTTTAGATGAAAAACTGAGTCCAGTTGTGGAAAATCAGCAGAAAATGCAGCAAGATATTACAGAGATTAAGAAGGCAGTAGGCCGAATTGAAGAGACGGTCAACCGCTTGGAAGAGGATCAACCCAAAGATATCTCTGTGATGCTGCAGCTGGTTAGCCGTAAGCTGGATATACACAACATTGATCTGGAGTACCTAAAAGGGAAAGCCGGAAAGCACGATGCAGATATTAACCGAATTAATAAAATGATGGAATCGTAGAAGAGGTAGACGCCTCTTTTTTTCTTTATTTGCGGTATACTATATGAGTTATACTTGATATTTTGACATGATAACGTGGTTGGAAGTGGGAGAATCGGAGAAAGAAGAGGTTGGATGCGCCCTGCGCTCTAACAGAAGAAGGGTTAAAGCGGCCTTGTGCTTCGGTCCGATGAGTCTTTATTTAGTCTCCGATTTTCTTTTTCTTTTCTTACTTCCCACCACAGGATCATGTGTATTCATCAAGCCAGATGTAGATGGTTGATTACAATACGACAGCAAAGAAAGGAAGCATTTCATGAAGCAAAGGTTGTATGCATTCGACGATATCCGGGCGTTTGCGGCGCTTTCGGTTATCGCCATCCATGCGACGGCACCGTATGTAACCGCAGAGCCTGTAGGATTTGTATGGAACCAGTTCATGCGGTATGCGGTTCCGCTTTTTATCATTCTTTCAGGTTTTCTTCTTTATTATGCGGATCGGAAGAAAGACCATTTGAAATACGGACAGTTCATGCGTAAGCGCCTGGCGAAAATTTTTATTCCTTATCTTATCTGGACGCTTATATATACGTTGTACAAAATGCGGGAGGAGCTGGCTGATAAAGGAACAGAAGCACTGCCGGATGTATGCTGGGCGTTTTTATGCTTTCTGCCTGACGGCTCAGCCTTTGTTCACCTGTATTTTCTAATTATTATGTTTCAGTTGTATTTGCTGTATCCGGCATTGCGCCTATGGGTAAAGCGTAGGGCGAATCAGGCGCTCTTTATCTCGTTTTTATGTACGTTTTTGACGCAAACATGGGTGTATGTACATAGTGTGACGGAATGGCTCATAGAAATCCCTCAGGCAACCCGGATTTTTCCTGTGTGGCTGTTTTTCTTTGTGCTGGGCATGTATACGGCCCAATATAAGGGGAGATGGGAAGTATGGCTGAAGCGGAATGATATCCTGATAACGTTCTGTTGGCTTATTTCCATTGTGATTCTGCTTACGGATAGCTGGATAACAGAAACATATGGGGCATCGATTAAGCCGACAGTTGTCCTATATACGATTACGAGCTACTTTTTGTTTTATTATGTATGCACGAGCAGACCAAGGCGGAAACAACAAGGAGGGGGCTTCATACAGTGGCTATCAGCACAATCCTTTCTTGTGTTCCTGCTTCATCCGTTAATCCTGACAGTGCTTCGTATACTGCCAAGGGAGTATGGCGATGATGTGATTTGGGAAGGTACGGGAGGGATGCTGGGGTTATTCGCTGTGACGACAGGGATAACGCTTCTATTAACATATATCATTAGCTTTACACCGCTTGCCTCTATATTGGGCGGTGTACGGGCTGGAAAAAAGTGAGCGGTTTTATGATGAAAATCGCCAGCAACTTCTTTCACTCTTTATGGTCAAACTATATAATAGGGAAGTGTTGTACAAATCATGCTTGATATTTCGACAATGGCAAGCTAAATAAGTATAGTTGACAGTAGATTTTAACTATCCATTTTCAACTGTCCACTGTCAACTATATAGCAAGTCAGATACATATTAGGAGGACGAAGGAATGATTTCATTTTTGAAGAAGTGGCGCTCCGTCAAACCGGAGAATGAAGCGGAGCAGCCTGTAATACAAAAGGAACAGCAGATAGAGGAAGAGGCTTCAGAAGGGGAGGAAGTTCAGGGATCTTTTATCAAATTAATTCTTCCGGAAAATGAATGGGGACCATTGCTAGAGGCGGATGAATCGTATGTATTCCGGTTTGCCTTCAGTGAATTGCCAGAGCTTGAGCCGGGTGTATTTGCGATTGACGGGTATAAGCTGGAGCAGACGATGGAAGGCTTCTCTGTCCTGGGCTTTCTGCGCAATAATATGGACAAGCAGGTGGAGTTGGAGCAAGTACCGGTCGTATTGAAGGATGCGGGAGGTGCAATTATCGCTCGTCAGTTATTCAATGTGAGAGAAGAGATGAAAGTGATTCCCGCACAGAGCGGAATGCCGTGGCGTTTTACTTTCCCGTATGCTTCACTTGCGGCATCGAGTGGCGATTTATCTGCCTGGCGCCTTGAGTTTCACATGCAGGATGGGAAGACGCAAGCACGTGTGCAAACGCTTGAGTTTGAATTGTCAGGAGAGACATGGATTGAACAGCAGGCAAGAATAGATGAGCAGATCGCAACGGATATTCAGCGAGCTCTTATCAAGACAGAAGGACTTGTACACGCGATTGGTGCCAATACGGTTATGAAAGATAATGGAGAACTGGAAGTGCTTGTAGCCCTGCGGAACAGTCGTGACGAAGCGGTTTTACTCGAAGCGGATACCGTATTTACTGTGCATGATGCAACAGGAGAAGTGGTTGCTTCCCATTCGTTCGATTTGTCCGGTGTGGAGCTTCCTGCTTATTCGGCTACGCCGTATACGTTAGTGTTCCCACAATCTTCACTGAGGAAGCAAAACCCGGACTTTAGTGAATGGTCAATTGTGCAGGAATAGAGGAGAAAGCAGTGTCTTAAGCCTGATATATGTGAATAGCGTAAGAAACCTGCCGAAGTCGGCGGGTTTTTTTGTTGGTTAAAAAATGAAAGCAAGTAGTAAGGAATACATGGCTGTAGTGAACAGCACATGCAATTTCTAAATTGATACATGGTATACTAGGGGAAAACAAGCAGGAAGCGATGAATCGGTACCATCTATATAAATTACACTTGATATTTTAACAGGGTA
>NZ_KE952818.1:29486-32453 GCF_000466385.1 Aneurinibacillus aneurinilyticus ATCC 12856 | reverse complement strand
TTTTCTAGTCTCTGATTTTCTCCTTCTTTTCTTATCTCCCACCACAAAAATGTGTCGATGTATCCAATCAGATGTATATAGTTTCAATTGTCAATTTGTCAGCTATATTCAAGGCTACAAGAACATATGGATTGATCCAGTCAAACGGATATAAGTGCTGCTCTCATGGAGCAGCTTTTTTTATTGAATGGAAAAGTGGAATTTTTTAGTGGGCACTTTCATTATACTATTTCATTTTCGATATAATTTATCATTTCATGAGCGTTAATCAAGATTTTATGATGAATTTTAGGTACTTTGTACGTTTTCATTATCCTACATATGTAATAGAATATTCCAGAAGATCCCTGTTTTTCTTTAAAAAGAAAAACTGGAAATCTTCCGATTATAAGAAAGAAAGGAGAAAAACCTATGAAAGTAAAAAAGAGTTACAACAAGGTTCTGTCGACGGCCGTCATCCTTTCTATGGTGCTGGGCCCGACATCCGCACTGGCCGATACTTCGGCATTCAAAGACTTGAACCAGGCAGCTTCCTGGGCACAGGGCGGCATCATGGAGGCCAAAAATCGTGACTTAATGAAAGGTGACAATAACGGCAACTTCCGTCCGAAAGCGCTTGTCACACGTCAGGAAGTTGCCTCCATACTGGTAAACATCCTAAAGCTGGAGGAGCCGAATGTGCAGGTGTCTTCCTATACAGATGTACCGCCAAATGCCTGGGGAATGCGGGCGATTGAAGCAGTGAAGAATGCGGGCATTATGCGCGGTGATGGTAATGGTAAGTTCCGTCCGAACGCACCGGTTACAAGAGAAGAATTAGCGGTTGTACTGGTGAGTGCCATTAAAGCGGACACGATAGGAAAAGGCGGCAGTCTGGGAGTGGCAGATGCTGGAAAAATTAGTTCCTGGGCTAGACCTGCGGTACAGGTAGCGATGGAGAAGGGCTTGCTGCGTGGTGATGGCAAGAACTTTAATCCGAAGCAAAACGCACCGCGTCAGGAAGTCGCGATTATGGCGGTAAACCTGGCAAATGCGTTGCAGCAAACGCCTGCGCCTGCACCTACACCGGCCCCAACGCCATCTGCTGAAACGATAGAAGCGAAGGTGGAGAGTGTCACAGATAGCGCGATTACATTAAGCGGCAAATCATATGATTTGTCGAGTGATGTGAGAGACCTGCTGAATGACAAAAATAGAGAGGCTCTTAAAAATGCGACGATAAAAGTTGAGACGAAAGACAAGACCATCACAAAGGTTACATACCTGGAGCTCACGGCGTCCGGACAATCAGCCAGATCGGGCGAGAAAAAATTCAGCGATAATGTTGTGCTGGATGGGGGTACAGTCAACGGCGACGTGAAAGTGAAGGGCGATTATGTATCCTTGAAAAATGTGAGAGTGAAGGGCGATCTAGAAATCACTAGAGACGTATCCCGCGGCTTCTACTCCTACAAAGTAATCGTAGATGGTAAGACGAAGGTAAATGGGGGAAATAGTGAGGCCGTTACTTTTGAATCGGCCGAGCTTGGGAAGGTCGAGATTAATAAGAGAGATGTACGTGTAGAAGTAACTGGTAGTATGAAAACAGACGAGATTACGGTTTTAGATAATGCTACCCTTATTGCGGATAGTGATATCACCCTTTCACGGGTAACTGTTAAAAATGATGTATCTTCGATTGAAGTAAGAGCAAAAATTACAACGCTTGAGATTGAGAATAGAAATACGCGCCTAACGCTTGGAGACAAGGCTCGTATTGATAAGCTGATTCTTGCTTCCTCTGCCAATGTGGGAGATGTAGTGAAGAACTATCAGGATGTAAAAGGAAGAATTGATCAGGTGAGCTATACGTCCTCTTCCGGAAGCAGCCGTGATCGTGACCGTGGCAGTGGCAGTTCTTCTAGCTCGGAAGTGACGTATACGAAATCGGAAGATTCTTTAGGAACAATATACAAAGATGTGAGAATTTCCGGCAGTAACATCACGATTAAAAACGGCACGATTAAGGGCAATGTATTAATTACATCCGGCTCCAAGGACGTAACATTAAGGAATGTAAGAATTGAAGGCTCTTTAACGATGACAGCATCCAATTCAACAACGTTAGATGATGTAACTGTAACAGGACAAACCATTCTTCAATAGGGATAGAAAGGCTAGCACACGTAAAGGAGGAAAGAAAACATGTCAAAAAGAAAGAGTAAAAAAATACCTGCGATAACCGTTATGTCGACACTGGCAGTTACGGCTTTGGCATCTTCCGTATCGGCTGATACGATTATAAGAAATTCTACTCTCAATGGCTTGCAGGTTTCAAGCGGTGCTTCAAATGCCAATATTAATGCTCAAGGTAAAATTACAAGCATTTCAGGTGATGTAGTTATTAAAGCACCAACTACACTTAAAGCGGATAGTGATGCAACGAATCCTTTTAAAGATGCCAAAGTCGTTATTGAGACGAATGGTACTGTTACGATAGAGGTTCCACTGAAGGAAGTGCAAATTAACAGCAATGCTACGATTAAGCTTACTCCGGGTAAGGGCAGTATCGAAAGGGTAAGCGTAGCACCAGGAAAAAACCCTGATTTGCCTCCAAGTGTACCAGGTGTAGGGAGTGCACCTAATGTTTCATTAAGTATGGAAACTGGAAAGATCACAAAAGGTAAAGTCAAGCTGGTAGGTACTGATAGTACCATGGAGTATCAAATAAAAGCAAAGGACTCAGACTCATGGGGAACAGCTTGGACTTCCATTACTGGCAGGGATATTGAGCTCACAGCTTCTAAGGATAATGTGATTCGTGTTCGAGTAAAAGCAACAACAACAACGCTGGCATCCCAAGCGAGGGAATTAACAGTAAGAACAGAGAACATCGGAAATCCAGTAGTAGTGGATAAGGCTGCATTAAAAGCAAAAATTAAAGAAGCTGAAGAGTTAAAAGAAGCAGATTATACATCAGATAGCTGG
>NZ_KE952818.1:29148-29386 GCF_000466385.1 Aneurinibacillus aneurinilyticus ATCC 12856 | reverse complement strand
CAGATACCAATGCGACACAAACTCAGGTGAATGCTCAAGTCACAGCACTAACCACAGCATTAAATAAACTAGTGAAAAAGGATCAAGTGGTAAATAAAGCAGAATTAAACGCAAAAATTAAAGAAGCTGAAGGGTTAAAAGAAGCAGATTATACATCAGATAGCTGGTCGACACTGCGAACAGCCCTGACGAATGCTAAGACTGTAGCAGCAGATACCAATGCGACACAAACTCAGGT
>NZ_KE952818.1:9666-29048 GCF_000466385.1 Aneurinibacillus aneurinilyticus ATCC 12856 | reverse complement strand
TAAAAGAAGCAGATTATACATCAGATAGCTGGTCAACACTACAAACGGCCCTGACGAATGCTAAGAATATAGCAGCAGATACCAATGCGACACAAACTCAGGTGAATGCAGCTTTGGAAGGTTTGGCAACCGCGATTAATAACTTGGTACCAAATGCACCAGATGTAACGAATATCACATACGTACTAAATACAGCAGGGACTACGCCTTACAACGGATCGGTAGTAGTTGCGAATGTACCAGCTAGTGGAATGGTTAAGGTATATAATGTTAGTGGAAAAAATGAAATTGGTTCAGGAACAAATAAGGGATCGCAAGCAGCGGCTGTGACAGTGAGCCAGTTAAATATTTTGGCAAATACTGATTATCAGATATCTATTACTTTAAATGGAAAAGAGTCAAATAAGGCTACGAAAAAATCACAAGCCCCAGCTACAGCACCAGCGCTTAGTGTAAAGGTTGAAAAGGGAAGTAAAGATGGAATGACTAAAGCAACAGTAAATGTACAAGGACTTTCCTTGAAAGCACAAGTGACAGATACTGAACCAATTGTTCCAAATGTAGGAGACGTTGCCCCAGGAGCTGCTTACCAAAGCGAAAGTGACCTTCAAGCTAAAGTAGGGCAGTGGTTAGCCATATATGAAGTGGACAGCAGCGGAAAAGTAAAGACATTCTACAAAAAGCAACTGGAAACTGAAGAAATTGCTTAATAATTAAACGAAACGTTACTTCATAAGCCCGGACTTCCTGTACGAGCGAAAGAAGTGGAGAAAGGGCCCCATGCAGATTACTTCAAATAAATCCTTACATGGGGTTTTTCTCTAACTGTTCTGTCGAATTGGCGGGTGAAATTCCCGCCCATGATAACAGCCCAATTCAGTTGACAATGCACAGTTAACAATTGATAGTTAAAAGCTAGTCGCTATCAATTGTCAACTCTCAACTGAAACGTCATGTGCCTAATCCTCCTGCATCCAGTGAGGCTCTATCCGGCCAAAGGGGTGAAGTCAGGTGAAGTCGTAGGGAAATTAGTGGACAGTTGATAGTGTATAGTTGATAGTTCAAATAAAAGGACACAAATATGCAAAGAAAAAGTATTGTCTATGACAAAGCATTTGCTTTTTCCATTCGAATCGTAAAACTGTACCAGTATTTACAGAAAGAGAAGGGGGAGTATATACTATCCAAACAAGTCCTCCGTTCTGGAACAAGTATTGGTGCTAATATCAGGGAAGGTTTGGAAGGACAAAGTAAGAAGGACTTTATAGCTAAGTTATCTATTGCCTTAAAAGAAACAGCAGAAATGGAATATTGGCTCGAATTATTAATAGCGTCTGACATAAAGCTTGGTCAGTCATTGCTGCAAGACACACAGGCATTGCTAAAACTTCTTACTTCTATCATTCGTACATCGAAAAAAACATAAAGAAAATAGAACTATCAACTGTCAACTATCAATTGTCCACTGAAAATACTGCGGGGCTCCTTAAAAGGTGGCTATGGTTAGGCGACGAACCCATGTCGATCCAGGGCAGGATAGCGGATGCTGTGTAAAATGCTAGCAGTTCAGCATTCGTCCCTATGCTTGCAATAGCATAGCGGCGATCCGGACAATTCAGGCTGTTAAACGGATCGTTCCTGCTCCTGAACAGCGGGAACCTACGGTCATCAAAAGAGCAGTTGAAAGTTGACAATGTACAGTTGGCAGTTAGCAAATTCCTTGAAACTGTCAACTCTCAACTGTCAATTGACAACTGTGTAAAGGGATAGACAGAACGGAACGTTTGAAGTCTTCCTCGAAGAGGCGGGTTAGCGCCAATGAAGCAGGGAGGATGGCGGCGGGTTCGTAGTAGCGATGATGGTCTGCCGTATGCACCGTCATGGTAACATGGCGGGAGGGGAAAACGGACCGGAGCGAAGGGACCCAGTCAACGGGAAGAAGATGCGTTTCTTTACAACGGGCAAATTGTAAGATACGCTATGGCCTTACAGGAATCGCGGAACAAAAAAAGGTTCACTATTTCTGTAAGGTTCCCTTTTAACTAATTTACACTATTGTAATGGTGTTTATAGTTAAAAATGGAAATCATATCCGTTGGCGGAACGCCGTGTGCGCTAAAAGGCGCCCGCACGGTGTAGGCTCGTAGCAAAGGCCGTTCCATTGAACTGGCATAATGCGAGAATAGCGATAACGTATTATCTTCTATTACAAGTCGTGAAATTACAAGCTTTGATTTTGTAGTAGCTCCTGCCAAACCAGCGATTGCTAAAAGTAAATCGATTACCGAATTGGATTATGCAACGATTTATGGTACACAACCAACAGCTATAAGTAACGAGATGCCTGCCGACAAGAATTTCTTTGTTAATAATCCTAAGGAATTTACTGTAAGCAATGGCTCCAGGGCCGTAACCATTAAACTTGATTGGCCTCTTGTATATGGTGATCCGAACATGAATATGGCTAAGAATCAGGCCGAGATTATCGCGTCTATATTCAATTCATACTTTCAGGGGCCGGATATGATCGCCGGAGCAAGGGCCCTGAATGATAAACAGGTTGTTCTGCAAGGATTTCCCGTGGGGGTAAGTTCCAAGCTAATAATCGGTGGGAAGGACAAAGAATTCTTTTTTCCTCAAACGACTTATAGCGGCACAGATAAGGATACAAGTAAGAACAGGCAATTTACAGTCAGCGATGGAACGAATACAACAACCATTCTGTTAAATCGGAAATATAATGATATGGAAGATTTGGCCGGTGGAATTAATGATTATCTGTCTGTTGAGCCATCCCTGCAAGCAGTAGCGGAGAAAATAGATGACAATACGTTCCAGATTAAGTCTACCAATACAGGAGCCAATGCGGTTCTGGAAGTCGGCGGAGCTAATCAAACAGAATTTTTCAATCAGCAAATTTTCCGGGGAGAAGATGAAAAGCAGAATGCCAATCGGGAATTTACGGTAAGTGACGGAACGAAAACGGCTACTATCCTTTTAGATGGGAATTACTCCAGCATTGATGGACTGGTACAGGCAGTAGATACGCAACTGGAAGCTGCTGCTGTCCGTGTCCAAGCAGAAAAGGTAGATGCACAGCGCTTTGTTTTGCGTGCGACTGTTGCTGGCATTCAGATCGTAGGTGGGGGTACGCATTGGAATGAATTATTTGTCGACTAGAGGGTAGATATTTTCCCAGCTGTGACTTCTTTTCTTTACATATTTATATACGTCTGACATGGCAAAAAGCCACTCTCTGGCAATACGTTAGAGAATGGCTTTTTATTATGCCAGAAAGTTCATAGGGATAAAGGACTATAAATGTATTGTTTATGTTGTGATTTTTGGTAAAATGATTAGGCAGGGGAATGGTTTTGCTTATTAAACGATAATAAGTAGGTCTTTTAGCTTGTGCATATGTCTTATCATCATATTGTACAAAATAGAAGATAAAATCCAATAAAAGGATGTATAAAGAACGGGGGGAGTAGGGAGAATGAAAAGGTTACGGACAAAAATATTAAGCGGCTTTGCTGCGGTGCTAGCGTTGCTTGCTGTATTAGCTGGCCTTATGCTTTTCGAGATGAACAAGTTTGAACATAATGTAGAGGATATGATTGATAAGCAGGTTACTTTAATAGTGGAAGATGGTAATCTGAATTTTAACATCGCCCAACGCATTGCGCTTGTCCGCGCTTATATGCTATTTGGTGATCGTGAATATAAAGATAAATTTTATGAGTATACGGAAAAGAGTAAAACCATTCAAACAAAGATGAGTGAATTAAGCGGGAATGAACAAACAAAGCAATTAGTCGATAAAAGCACCCAATGGCGAACGTTCATCGAACAGAACATTTTTGATGTGTACGAACGCGGGGATAAGGCAGCCGCTCTTTCTGCCCTGAAAAATACGGCAGAGCCAATGGCACGCGAGCTGATGGCAGGATTTGAAAAGCTGTTGAACGAAAGACAGATAAAAATGAAAGGTGAAGGGGAACGATTAATTGAGGCCGGTCATAAGTTGAAGATAATGACAGGAATCATTTCCCTGTTGGCGATTCTGGTCGGAGTCATCGTTTCCTTCTACGTCGCCCATATTATTTCTCGGCCGATTGTGAGAGTAACCGAGCATGTACGGCGTATTTCAGAAGGAGATTTAACGGGAGAGCCGCTGAATATTAATACGAAAGATGAGACTGGGCAGCTCGTTCAGGCAGTGAATACGATGTCTGATCAACTGCATACGCTTATTGGGCACGTAAACCATAGTGCTGCTCAGGTGGCTGCATCTTCTGAACAGTTAACAGCCAGTATGGAGGAAGGGATGGCGTCAACAAATGAGATGGCTGACAGCATCCAGGTTGTCGCCAACGGCTCGGAGGTTCAGATGCAGAGCGTCGAAGAAAGTGTGAATGCGATGGAAGAAATGGCGAATGGTGTACAGCGCGTGGCAGAGGCATCTTCCTTAATCGCTGAAGCATCAGTTGATGTAAAGGAGCAATCTCTTCAAGGAAATGACTGTGTGGTGAATTCGATTGAACAGATGGATCGAATTCAGGAAACGACAGAGACCACAGCAAGACAGATTGAGCTTTTGCAGCAGGATTCAAAAGAAATTGATGAAATTCTACGTTTTATCTCCGATATTTCGGCGGAGACGAATTTATTGTCGCTTAACGCGGCAATTGAAGCGGCGCGGGCCGGTGAAGCGGGCAGAGGATTCGCAGTTGTTGCGGATGAAATTCGCAAGCTGGCCGATCAAACCGCCAGGTCGGCTGAGAAAATTCACCAGCTGATTACTCGTGTGCAAATGAATACAACTCAGGCGGTTCAGTCTATGGAACAGAATCAGCAGAGTGTGCAATCAGGCAAGGAGGTTGTAGGACAGGTAGGAGAACTGTTTGCGGACATTTCTGCGAAGATAGAGGATATTTCAGGACAGATTGAAGAGATGGCGGCTACATCACAGGAAATGTCAGCCGGTGCCCAGCAGATTACTGCCTCTATGAATGAAATGGCGAATATTGCAAGAGAGTCTTCGAATAGCATGCAGCGTATTGCAGCTGGTTCGGAGGAGCAGGCGGCGATGCTGGAGGAAATGGAGGCTTCTGCCGAATCGCTTTCCCGTATGGCAAATGAAATGCACCAGGCTGTGCATTACTTTAAAATTTAATGATACAGTATACTGAAGAGAGGAGGAGAGAATAGGCGGTTCTTTCCTCACATGAATGATGAACTGTGATTTCTTTTGCATTTTACCAGCAACATTACTGTTTGTCGTGCGTCTTTCTATATGGTATCTTTTCTTTCAATTCCTTGTTAACGAAGGGATAAAGAACGAGAGATGAGAGAATAATTATAGTTTTTTTTCATAATATACTTGACTTCAAGACAAATATAGGAAAAGGTAGTAGAGGGATAGTAGATTTTGAGTATTTATCCTGGTCCAACGGGCAGTAAGTCTTCCGCTTCATGTATGCTATGCGGAGGATAACTGTTCCTAAGACCCTGATATGTGCAACTAACTATCAGTGAAGGATGAAGAGCCTTAAGCTGATAGAAGTTTTACTTTATAGTTGTGAAAGGAGCTTATGATAGTGGGAAGAAAGAAAGAGAAGAAGTTTGTGAAGGTTCTAGCTTGTACCTTATGCGTATTGACGCTAGGTGAAGCGGGAGCGGGGAGTGGAGTACTGGCGGCGGAGAAGGCGGATCCCGTGACAAAGCCGGCCACACAACCGGCGGAACAGCCGAAAGAACAGAAGCCAGAGGTACCGGCACCGCTGCCTCAGATGGATATGACGGGCTATGAGCTCTTCTTCCTAGGCAATGCGTTCACGTATAATACGCCTGAGGAGACAGAAGAGAAGGCAGGCTTTATCTCGGCGCAAAATATGCCGTTGAAACCGATAAATAGGTCAGGGGACTGGTTCCAGATTCAGTATGGACCGAAGCAAGTATGGGTCAAGCAGGCACCGGGAACAGTGTATGTTCGTCAAGTGCCGAAGATGACGGGAGATACCATCCCTTCCTCACAGAATTATATGTATTTGCATCATCCGCTGCCTGTCTATAAGGAGGCGGACCCGGAATCGGAGAAGATTGCAGCGCCTGCATCGCAGCGGCTTGAGGTGCTTGCCCAGCAGGGAACGACCTGGTATAAAGTCAAAGTCAACGGGCGTGAAGGCTGGCTGTATGATGACGGCGGCTATATGACAAAGGAGCTTGGGGTAAAGCGGATTAACATCCAGCAGGCTTTGCCGCTGTATCAATATCCGAACCCGTCCTCCCGTAATACGGGAACATGGCAGAAGCCGGGAGAGACGGTCGCTTACGCGCGTATGGGCGATTGGTATCAGGTAGAGCAAAATGGCGGCTTCCATTGGCTGTATGCGCCGAACGGGGAAGTGCAATCCGTGTATGCACACTTTACAAATAAGAAGACAGTGGAGAATGGAGAGCTGGGCAATGCGCTATTCATGACGCCCCCTCCAACGAGAGTAGAGACGCTGACGAAGCGGTTAGTAACAGATGTGCGCGGACAGAAGGAGCGGATGTTCGAGACGGTCATTATGGTCCCATTGGCGATGGTAGAGCGCGGCTTTTCTATGATGGAGTATGAGGTAGGCGATTCGCCTTCGCTGACCGGATATTTGGATGATATTTTCAAACCGGGCGACAGCATTGAGACGCTGACGAAGGCATCGCTTGCAGCGCAGCAGCAGATGGGTGATAAGCAACCGATTAATATTATTCTTGCGCTGCCGTACCCTGTAGAGAAGAAGAAAGTACCGTTTCTTAATGATGGCCGGATAGAATTGCAGCGCCAATATATCGAGAAGGCGGTAGCAAACTGGGAGAAAGCGAAGCCTGAAGGGCTGCGTCTGGCCGGATTCTATTGGACACAGGAGAGCATTCCGGACAACAATAAGGACGTTGTGAAGAAAGTAGCCGATCTGATACATAAGAAAGGGTACAAGATGTATTGGGCCCCATATTTGGGCGCTACGAATGCAGAAAGATGGAAGACGCTGGGCATCGACTTCGCCTGGTTCCAGCCAAACTATTACTTCGCTGACGGCCGGAAGAAGTTCCGCGGCGTAGATATGCTGGGACAAGCATATACGATGGCTCGTGAGACAGGCGGCGGTACGATGCTGGAATGGGATTGGAGCCTGCGCCAGAAGCCGGAGAATACGACCCATCTAAAAGCATACCTGGATCGCGGCAAGGAGTTCGGAGCCAATAAACCGAGTATACTTGTCTACGATGGTATCGGTGGCATTGATGCTGCCCTGTTGCACGTAAATGACACTTTCTCAGGCATCCGTAAGCAACTGTTCGATTACTTGCTTGAGTATAAATAATGAAGAACAAAGTTACCTTTCCTTCCGCCACTTGTTGGCGGAAGGTTTTTTTGCGGAAAAATGCGGTTGTAATTTGTGGGAATTTGGAAAGCTGACGCAGAATTTGCGATGAAATATACCCTGATTTTACAATAAATACTAATATAATACAGATATAGAGTGTTTTCTATAAATGATTTAGTGAGGGGGAGCTGTATGACTGAATTATTGCCGAAAACAAAAGCCGTGGAGATGTTTATGTTATATGGGCATCTGTTCCATCCTGGACAATTGAAAGGGAGGGGGGAGGTTACGGTTCTGTATATCGGGCCAGAAGAATATTATACAGAGTGCACAGTTACCCAGTTTTGTAAGCGGTTAATTAAAGAGTGCCATATTGATGAAGAACTTGTGCGGAGATTTGCCCGTGAGACGCTTGGACAGCGTAAACATGTGCCGTTGATTTTGCAGCGGGATTTCGTTCTTGTGCCGTTTGGCTGCCGTGGTTTTTCCAATCCTTATCATCGTACGGTGTATGCATGCCATTCTTCTGTTGAAACATATATGGTAAATCCAGAGGATTCACTCTGCACGCTTATTTTGAGAGATCAGCACACATTCGAACTTGCGTGCTCACGCAGGCAATTGATGAGGCAATTACGTAATGCTGATCATGTACGTAACCGATACATCACACGTAGCCGTCCTCCATTAAATGAAGGGTATCCCCGCATATAGGCCCCTTTTTTTGCTCTATATGTAAGATAGCTATCGTTTTTTATGTGAAAAAAAGTACATTCTTCTTCTGTATTGTTACATAGCGCTCTGCTCACAATCCGGGAAGCCGGTAAGATAAAGGTGCGCGCAATACACGCGGGACCGGTCGTCGCAGATTGTGGGAGAAGCATGAAGGAATGGGATTGGACAAGTTTTTTTGAAGAGTATGAGCCACTGATTGAGAAATGGCTGATACGTTTTCCGCCGGGTCCTCTAAGGGAAGAGGCGAAGCAGGAGGCGCGGATTGCATGCTGGAAGAGACTTCCCTATTATGATGAACAGCGGGGAATGGCTCTTTCTTCCTACCTTTTTCTATCTGTGAAAGGAACCGTAATCAATTGGTATGTACGGGAGAAGCGGTGGAGGGAACAGCATTACCTGCCCTCGCTCCCTCTATCATATGGGGAAGAAGGTGGAAGTCCGATGGAACTGCTTGGAGCTACTGATAACAATATAGAAGAAGAACTAATATGGCAATCATGGATGGCGTATTTGTCACAGGAGGAGGCCAGATGTATCACGCTGCATATTCGTGGAGGAATGACATTGCGTCAGGTGGCTGACCGGTTGGGCATTCCGTATGAACGCGTGAAAAAGCAAAAGCAGCGCGCTATACAAAAACTTCGTACCGTTGCAGAAGAATGGTAGGGTTATAGAACTGAAAGCGGCGGATATAAGATGTTTCGCCGCTTTCATGCTTTCGGATAAGCCGGGAATCATGGAATGAATACGTAGATCAGGGTTGAATTTCCACAGGATAAGACAAGTAAAATATGATAATGTAAGTAATATCATAAAAAACTTCATATATTACTTAATTTTACTGGAGGAAGAAAAAAGTGAAAGCAACATTCAACAAGGTATTAACAACCACTACAGTTCTTTCTATGGTATTAACTCCTGGAGCAGTCTGGGCTGCCGATGATACGGCAACGTCCGCGACTCCGACAATGCCTGCTGCTACAGAGCAGCAAAAAACACCGGTATTCCCTGATTTGAATACGGCTGCATCATGGGCACGTGAGCAAATCACCCAGGCCAAAGAGATGGGCTGGATCGGCGGATATCCGGATGGAAAGTTCTATCCGTTGAATAATCTGACACGCCGGGAGGCAGCTATTATTATGTCTGGTGCATTGAAGCTCGAATTACCGGACAAAACCGTCTCTTCTTACCCGGATGTAAAGGTATGGGGCATTAAGGAGATTGAAGCGGTAAAAGAAGCTGGGCTGATGTTAGGTAAAGAAACAGGAAAATTCCATCCTGACGATAAGATTACACGCCAGGAGCTGGCGATTATTCTTGTAAAAGCAGCAAAAATTAGCACAGAAGGAAAAGGCGATAACCTGACAATTAAAGACGCAGGTAAAGTATGGCCAGATGCGAAGCCATATGTGCAGGCGGCTATGGATTCCAAGCTGATGGTTGGATACAATAATTATTTCAATCCGACAGATACGGCTACGCGTCAGGAGATGGCTGTTATGGCTGTGAACCTTGCGAAGGTGCTGGAAGGTAACAGTACAACTTCAGAGCAAGCAGGTACAGTAGCAAGTGTAACTGCTGATACGCTAACATTGAACGGTCAGTCATACAAGCTGACTGATGCCGTAAAAGGAATTTTCAATGAGAAAAATGCGGCTGCGCTGAAAGATGCTCAGGTAAAAGTGGAAGTAGATGGAGCTAAAAACGTTACAAAGGTAAAAGGTCTGGAGCTTATGGCAGCTGGACAGGCCCCAGCGGAAGGGGAGCCGGAATTCAGCGGTAATGTGACATTGGACGGAAATCAGGCGAATGTTGAAGGTGACGTGACGGTGCGTGCGAATTACATATCGCTTCATAATCTGACGGTGAAAGGCAATCTGACGGTTGCCAAGGAAGTGCAGAACGATTTCGAAGCGAAGAACGTAACAGTAGAGGGCAATACGCTAATCGAGGGCGGAGATACGAATACAGTCGTATTTGAGAATGCAAAGCTGAAAGACGTACAGGCTGCTAAGGAGAATGTAAAGGTTAGCTTCAAGGGGAATTCTTCTGTTGAGACGGTAGAGGTAGCGAAAAACGCAGAGCTTGCAGCTGATCAAGGCATATCCCTGCCAAAGGTTACAGTCAAAGACGGTGTGAATGCGCTGAAAGTGAATGCGATGATCGATGAGTTGATTCTGCCGGAAAAAGTAAAAGTGGAAGAAGTCATCAGTAACTACGAGGAAGCGAAGAACTGGATCGGTAAAGTGAACGGTGAGGCCCATGCTTACAATACGTATACGTTCGTAACGGAAGGTGTACCTGCGAGCGTTGAGGCGCGGGAGCTGTTGAGTGAGGCTCCAGCTGATGGCAAGATTGCTGCTGAGGCGTTCGCGGGTGTACAGCCGGTAAAAGTAAGCCTTGCAGTAGACAAGGATAATGCCCATCCGTATGAAGGCCATGTACGCATTCAACCATCTAATGTTGAAGGTGTACAACTGTGGGCACAGGATGCAGAAGGAAAATGGTGGGATATCAATAAAACGGGCTGGGGTCCAGCAGAGGGCTTCAAGCTGGATTTGAATTTGAAAACGGACGTATACGTTGTGGCACAGGAAGGAACTCATATAATTCCTCTGAAACTGGAAGATGTAGATAAGAAATATGGTACGGTTAACAACGTGATTGCACAGAAGAATTTTGAACTGAAAGCTGAACCGAAAGCGGAGAAGCCAGCTGATAATCAGGACGCAAAATAAAAGCTGAATATATAAATTACACTTGATATTTCGAAAGGGTAGTATGGTTGGAAGTAGGAAAGTCGGAAAAAAAGAGGTTGGATGCGCCCTGTGCTCTGGCAAAGGAAAGGCCGACGTGTCTTTTTCCAACCTCTGATGCTCCCTTATCCTTTTCTTACTTCTTACCACAAGAAGAGGTCGATTCATCAAGCCAGATGTATATAGGAAAAAGCGTACAAAGGGTCTTAACGCCCTTCGTACGCTTTTTTATTTTGTGAAATATGCATGCCTAACAGAGGATTTTTTTGGAAATCTAACAAAATAAACATTTTGTTAATTTTTTTATCCTCTGTAAAAAGAAATACAATTAATAAATATGCAATAAATATTAATTGTATTTTCGAAGAAGAGTGGCAGGAAGAAAAACAAGCAACAGGGTTCTCCCTTATATATCAAAGTGTTTACTATTTCTGTTTTCATTCACAGTCTTCCTAAATAGCAATTTGGAATTATATGTTTATACAAATAGCCTTTTCAATCTTCTAGCAACAGGAAAGGTGATAGTCTTTTTAGCCCATGAAAAAACAGATTATATTGTAGATTTAAAGAAAAAAGACCTGTATAATGTAGTTTGTTTGGATAATATTACTTTTAAATCTAACAAAATGTTTATTTTGTTACATTGTTATAGGCCAATACTCAGGAAGGGGGAAAATCATGAGAAGGCATTATTCTTTACATTTTAAACATGAAGTTATTAGAAAGGCGTTAGAGATAAAAGATTATAGTTTAGTAGCTAGAAAATACCGAATAAGCAGCCTAACTATATATCGTTGGCTGCGCGAATATAAGGAGGGAAAATATAAAGCACAATAGTTTCTCCCTATATATCTGATTTAATAAATCGACACATTTTTGTGGTGGCCTTTTCCTCTTTGGACAATCAACAGGCGTGATACACATATTTAAGTGTGTGATCGCTAAGTAGGAAATAAGTTTTCAGGTGTTCAAACTAGGGATTGCGGTGCAAAGAATACGGCAAAGGGGGAGAAATAAAAGCAGGGAGGAATATGATGATTAGCTTTCCATTTAAGAAACGCATACGTTCATCTACCGATATCGTTGAATTGCTACAGGAGGCAGATAGTTTGGTCCGCATGTTATATGCCGCCCGCGATATTGAAGAACAGTATAGAACCACTGAAAAGCTATTGTATGTGTATCAAAGAATCTATTGTATAAAAAAGGTCGAAGGATAGAAGTAGTTCGTATGTTTGCGGGTGGTTTTCTTGACCGTACTTCATTAGCATCACAGACCTTTACGGTTTGACATAAGAAAGGAAGAAGGATTTATTAGTAAAGAGCAGGGTAGGCTGCAATCGATGACAAAGTATACGAAACTTACGATCAAGAACCGTCTTATTTTATCTTGCGTTTTGTTAGTCGTGTTACCGAGTCTTATAATAGGAATTGTCGCCTATGGAAAAGCGAAAAGGGAAATTGAAAGTCAGCTCATATTTAGTGCAACCAAAAGCGTTGAATATGTGAATAGCACCATTGATAACCTGCTGAAAAGCAAAATGGTTGATGCCAACTATTTTTCAAAGCAAATTAATGCTTCGATGATTCAGGGAGAAGACAGCCCGCTGATTCGGGCTAAACTAAGCCAATATATTGAAATTCATCCAGATAGTCCGAGTGTTTTTGTCGGGACAGCAAATGGCCTGATGATTCAGGAACCGCGGGTAGAGCAGCCGGAAGGATATGATCCGCGCACAAGGGAATTTTATAAGAAAGCGATGGAAAACAAAGGGCGTACCGTCATTACTGAGCCGTATGTTTCATCAAGTTCAGGCAAAGTTGTCGTATCCGTTGCGCAGACGCTGGCAGACGGTTCCGGTGTTTTCGCTTTTACGCTTAATCTCGACTATATTAGTGAACTAACGAAGAATATTAAGGTAGGACATGAGGGATACATATTCATTTTAGATAAATCCAAAAGATTTCTTGCTCACCCAAATGAAAAAGCGGGAGCGGAAGCAAAGGAAGAATTCTTCTCTTCTTTCTACAAGCAAGAGAATGGCACCTTAACCTATATGCTTAAAAACGAGGAAAAAAAATCAGCCTTTGCTACAAATCAGCTAACCGGCTGGAAGATTGCGGGTACGATGAGTGCGAATGAAGTAGATAAGCAGGCCAGTGGCATTTTTTATACGACTTTATTTGTGATTGCAGGCGCCTTACTTCTCGCTTCTGTGGCGATTTTCTTTATCAGTCGTTCTATTATACGTCCCCTGCAAGCTTTGCAGCGTTCTACGGAAAAAATTAGCCAGGGGGATTTGACCGAACAGGTTGATACGTCAAAAAGAGATGAAATCGGGGATCTGGCAAGGAATTTTCAGTCAATGGTTAGCAATCTGCGTACGCTTATTTACCAGGTTCGTGAAAAATCGGAACAAGTATCTGCCTCTGCCGAGGAATTGACGGCTAGCTCCGAACAAACGTCGCAGGCGATTGAACAGGTAGCGGTTATTACACAGGAGGTGGCTGCAGGAAGTGAAGAGCAAGCACATAGTGTAACAGAAAGTGCTACAGCCATTCATCAGATGTCCAAGGGGATGCGAGATATTGCATCTTATGTCCGACAGGTTTCCGCATCGGCAGCCGGCACTTCTGAGGTTGCCCAGGAAGGGAATGTATCGATTCAGCATGCGGTTCGGCAGATGAATGCAATTCAAAGTACGGTTCAGCAATTAGGCGAAAGTATTAAACGGCTGGGCAGTCGCTCGGAAGAAATTGGCCAAATCGTAGGCGTCATCGGCAATATTGCTTCCCAGACCAATCTTCTCGCCCTGAACGCCGCTATCGAAGCAGCAAGAGCAGGCAAACAGGGAAAAGGATTTGCTGTTGTGGCTGATGAGGTGCGAAAGCTGGCGGAAGAATCGGCAAGCTCGGCCCAGCAGATTTCCGATTTAATCGAACGGATTCAACAGGAAACGGGACAAGCGCTTTCTTCAATGGAGACAGCTACACAAAATGTTATGGAAGGTATAGAGGTTGTAAATGCTTCTGGTAATTCTTTTGCTCGTATCGAAAAGGCGGTTGATGGCGCAGCCAAGCAAATAAGTGAAGTGTCGACTGCCACCGAAGATATATCATTAAACACGGAACAGATTGTTCATTCGATTGATGTGATTACAAAAGTGACCGAAAAGGCGACGGAAGGTACACAGAGCATCTCGGCGGCTACCGAAGAACAGCTTGCAGCCATGGAGGAGATTGCCTCGTCATCATCCGCCTTGAGTAAAATGGCTGAAGAGCTTCAGGCTCTTGTAGCGAAATTTAAAGTATAACTGCTTAAGTTAGAGGCATGTGGCTGTTTTGTATGAATGAGAAAAGCTTCCTGGCGTATCAGGGAGCTTTTTTCATACCTAAGAGTAATATTAAGTGAAACAAACGTGACGCTACAATCGTACATATAATGTAGGCCATCTTTTTGTCTCAAATTGCTAAAGCATGTTCATTGTTTACACCGAATATAGATTTTAGGATAAACATGCGCAAAAAGGGGAAAGAAGCTGAGATGAAATATTGGAAGAAAAATTCTCTGCATTTGGTACAAATCCCGGACAGCATGCGGGTGGAGCTTATTCCGTGCCTACCGGAAGGAGAATTATTAATTCATACATATGCGCGACTAAAAAAAGAAGGAAGGGAATTGCCGATACTATTAATGAACGCCAACTTCTTTCATCTGGATGGCGGATACTCCATTTCCGGTATGAAGTACAGCAACGGTACGGTGATCGAACGTTCATTGGGTGGGTACTTCGTCTATTGTGATACATCTGGAAAAGTGCGGATCGATACAGGGCAAGGGAAGCGGATTGGCGACTTTACCAGGATGCGCTGGGCGCTGGAGTCATCGCCTTTGCTGCTGCCAAGCCTGGAAGCGAGCGCACATATGGAAGCGGACATTGCCTTACAGGAGCATCCGCGCACTGCCATAGGCATTACGGAAGACAGTGTAATTCTTGCGGTGACCGACGGAAGACCCGCAGGATTGACATGTCAGAAGCTAGCTGATATGATGCGCCAGGCGGGATGCCATACTGCACTGAATCTGGATGGAGGCCGTTCCTCGCAATTAGTAGTGGAAGGCAAGCAGCTGAATCGCCAGTGGCTACGGCGTAAAGTATATGCGGCACTGGCAATTTATTCATAGGAAGAAAAAGGGTAACAGCCGTGCGTGTCGAATATATATTTTTGTAATAATGGGTACTTTATTTTGTTATGGAAGACAAGAGAAAAGGGAGATACAGCAGACTTGAAGAAGTGGTTGTCCCTTTCTCCCTTGGACTACTTGCCTGTGACAAAATAGTAGATGTATAGTGAAGGCTTGTACATTTGGAGAGGAAGTCGAATAAATTGAAAATGAAAATGAAAAGGCTGCTTGTATGGGGGGCATTAGTAACCAGCATAAGTGGCAGCGCTATACCAGTTTGGGCGGCAGAAAACACGTCGCAGGAAAAGGGAGATAATCCATACGCTGCTCAGGAAGCTCGTATTCATGAAGTGCTTACGACAGTGATGGAGAAGCATCTGAATGATAGACTGGATGTCAAGCGTTTGACAGACGGTGCGATCCGGGGATTGTTAGAGGAAACCGGTGATCCATATAGTTCGTATTTTACGGAAAAGGAATTTGAGGATTTTTACAATGATTTGGAAGGAACGTTTGCCGGGATTGGGATATTATACACGCAGCAGAAGGATGGAAAGCTGATTATTCAGAGTATATTTGAAGGTTCGGCAGCAGCGAAGGCTGATCTGCAAGAGGGAGACGAAGTAATCGCAGTGGACGGTAGACGGACATATGGAAAATCTATCGATCAGGTGATGGAATTGATGAAAGGGGAGCCGAATTCGTCTGTTGTGCTAACTGTGAAACGGGATGGTAAGGAGCGCTCCGTAACATTGAAACGGGAACAGATGCAATTCTCCCCGGTAGACAGTCTGATGCTGGATAATAAAATTGGCTACATTGCGCTTTATACTTTCAGTGAAAACAGTGCAGAAATATTCCGCAAGCACTTGTCCAAGCTGGAAAGTGACGGCATGAAGGGACTCATTATCGATTTGCGCGATAACGGCGGTGGATACGTGGACGCAGCGATAGGAATAGCCGATATATTCATTGACAATGGTACTATTGTACATATAAAGAACCGGGAAGGAAAACAGAGCGACATTCGAGCAACAGCAGGAGCCATGAAAGTTCCTATGGCTGTGCTGGTGAATGGAAGGACAGCCAGCGCTTCGGAAATGTTGGCCGGTGCGTTACAGGATTATAAGGTAGGCACCGTCATCGGGACGAAAACATTCGGTAAAGGTATCGTACAGGCTACGATGCCGCTTGAGAAGGGCGGTATTCTGAAATTGACGGTGGAAGAGTATTTCTCGCCGCAGATGAATAAGATTAATGGCAAGGGTATTATGCCCGATATTGTAATAGAAAAACCGGACGACCAACTGATGAGAGCCATTACATATTTGAACGGCTCAACCGCGCTTCGCCTGAATCCGGACGGTACAGCAAGTATAGCTGGTTTTCCGGCAGCGGAGGGAATTGCCAAGAAGGTAGGAACGCAGTGGTTTATTGCACTTCGTCCGTTCGCCGATTTGTACAAGTGTCAGGTATATTGGGATAATCAAAGTCAACAGGTTGTTTTTCGCTGTGGCGATACGACGCGTAAGTATTCGGTGAAAGACAATCCGTATGTGCACAATGAAAATGGAACGGTTTGGGTTGCGCTTAACAAGCTGAGTAGCGATTTTCCTGCTATTTATGTGGAAAAACGCGATCAAAGCATTTTCGTACATGTGAAGTAATTATGAGAGTTTCACAACATTTTTCCTACCGTCGCGTATATACATATGATTTGATGAATTGACATCTTCTTGTGGTGAGAAGCAAGAAAAGAAAAAGGGAAGAGGTTAGAAAAAGAAGGGATTAGCCAGATAAAATTGCGGAAATGTAAGGCGTCTCTACCTCCTTCTCCTTTTCCCCATTTATTTTTCTACTTCCAGCCACGTTATCATGTCAAAACATCAAGTATAATCTACGTAGTTACACATATCGGGGTCTTAGGGGCAGTTATCTCCCATGTAGCGTATGTGAAGTGGGGGGCTTACTGCCCGTTGGACCCGGATAATGTATGTATAGAGGGAGGAAAAGACATGAAAAAATGGGGATACGGAGTTGCAGGTGCGGCGTTGGCAGTAATCATAGGAACACTCTCAACAGGGGCGGCTGCTCCAGCTCAGCCTGGCTCTGACGCGGACCCAGTCGTGACGAAGAGCTATGTGGAGCAAATCAGACAGGACATTCTTAACCAGGTAAAAGGCCAGTCCGGGTCTGGTACGCAGAACCCTGCGCCAGGCAGTGGATCGGCTACGCTGGTGGTGGAGAAAGTAGAAGAGGGCAGTACCGTTATCGGCTATGCGGGGACAGAGCTGATTTTGCGTACGGGTAAAGCGGTTGCTCAGACACCGGCTGGCGATGGCTATGGGCTGCCGGATTTGACGGCAGGAACCAATATCACGAAGGGCAAGAATGTTCCAGCCAACCATCATTTACTGCTGCCGCAAAATGATGAGCGTGGGTTAAAAGTGGTGAAAGGTCCGGCGTACGTGATGATTCGCGGAGCGTATGTGATTAAATAATAAGGATAGGAACGATAGACGAAGCAGGGGATGCGGAAAGATTATTATTTCTCATTCCCTGCTTTCTTTCGTTTTTTACTATCAAAACAAGAGCAATTGACTTGATTTGACGGAAATTCTTATTATAAGCGTAGCTATAGCCAAAACAATTCATACGATAAAAGGAGTTTTTTTATGTTGAATGCTCAAAGCTTGGAAATAGAACGAATGACTCTGTTTGTCCGCGATTTTCAGACATTCATTGACTATGTCCGTACCCATCCCGTCACCCTTACAAAAGCAAAAGAACAGTTGATGAAAAAGGATTTGCATACGCTTAACCAGCACATGCATTATACTTCTGACACGAGTGAGCATGCCCAGCAGCAGTCATACCCACTTCTTCACTTGTTCTATCATTTGGCGCTTGCGGGCTCGTTGCTTGAGAAATCGATCGGGGAACGAGGAAGCCGAATCCTGCGGCCGACAGAGCGTCTGGCATTATATGAACAGCTAACGGAAACGGAGAAATATTTTTTCCTGCTTGAAACATTCTGGATTGATACACACTGGGACGAGCTTCGTATGACATCACATGAAGAAGACAAACCGGTGTATACGACTCCGTTCGCACTTGAATTTATTTCTAGACAGCAGGCTAGGCAGAAGGTGCAAATCGTTCGCCGGAATTATATATGCGAGCTTGATATTCTTTTCTCAAGCCTAAATTATTTTGCTTTATATTTTGCTTATTTTGGCTTCTGGGATGTTACGCAAGATCAAGAAGAGATGAAGCGCAGAGGATCGAAGCGCGTATTCCAAGTCGAAACGGTTACGCCGACAGCATTAGGGATTGCTCTTTCTTCTATTTTATGCAAGGAGAGGCTGCTTCCTGCATGGAATGTAGCAAACCGACGCGAAAATGGCGATGGTACAGGTCTTCCCGGAGCGCCTCTTGCAGATGGGCATGAATATATGGAAGGGAGAGAGTATTTCCGCTCTTCGTTGTCTTCTCTTTTTAAAGAAATAGAACATATGGATGATGGAAAACAGAATCGGAGTGGTGAGGCCTTCTTTAAACCTTTCATGTCGCTTTTTTCTCATGGTGAGCTACAGAACACACTGTCCCCGGTTAAGGGACGAGAGCCGAAAGTGCCTATGGATGGCGTATATACAGTGAAAGTAAGCTTGACCGGTCGAGTATGGCGCAAAATTAGCCTATCGTCTAAGCACACACTTGACGATCTGCATCTAGCGATCCAGCAGGCATTTGAATTTAGCAATGATCACCTCTACAGTTTCTTCATGGATAATAAGCCGTGGTCTAAGCAACGAATCCCTTCGCCACAAGAGGAGGGAGAAACGTTTTTGGCATCGGGCGGTCCATTCGCTCATCAATTACAGCTTCGCGATGCTGATTTATATGAAGGAAAAGCATTCTTGTATTTGTTCGATTATGGTGATGAGTGGTTGTTTAAGGTGGTAGTGGAAAGTATAGATACAGAGTCGGTGGTACCGCTGCGGCCCATCGTTGTTGAGACAAAAGGGGCGGCTCCGGAACAGTATGGCTGGTAGAATTAACATTAATTGTTTATTTGTTCAGGCAACAGCTCTAGTTGCCCTTATGCAGCTTTGCTGCAAGAAAAACAAAGGGGACGCACACCGTACGCGTCACTCTTTTCTATCCATCTATGGATACCAAGGATGTTGATTGTACAAAGGGAAAAAGGCCACCACAACGAGACACAAACAAGGCCTTTCGTCTCCCTTTCCGAGCGATTGCCCTGGCTAGGCGAAAGAGGACAGCAACTGTCTCCTCCTTCGCGTCTACCCAGATGTTTTGCGGTCCCGC
>NZ_KE952818.1:0-9566 GCF_000466385.1 Aneurinibacillus aneurinilyticus ATCC 12856 | reverse complement strand
GCCCGTTTGGGGCACGGTGTGGTGGCGATCTACTATGAATTATACTGGATAATCAACACCCCTTGGGTAGAAATATCGATTTAACTTGATGAATCGATATGATCTTCTGTCTTTGGCTTTCTGCTATACTTAAAATAAACATATGAGGGACGGAGGTGCGATATGGCGGAAAAGATGGATACCATTCTGCAGATGCTGGAGCAGATGAACCAGCAGATGGACAAGGGTTTCGGAGAGGTGAATGAACGGATTGGTAAACTGGAATCCGAAACAGCTGGTAATACAGAGCGGTTAGAACGCATGGAAGAAAGAATGATTTCAATGGAAGGAAGAATGAGTGCTGTAGAAAAGACGATTCTTTCGATGGATGGCCGACTGAGTTCCGTGGAAGAGACAGTTGCGTCGATGGATGGCCGACTGAGTTCCGTGGAAGCGGCGGTTGCCTCGATAGAAGGCAGAATGGGTACTATGGAGGAGACAATTATCTCAGTGGAAGGTCGGTTGGACAGAATGGAAGGCGATATCACGATTATCAAGGATGCGGTTGTCCATAATCTTACTGAAACGAGAAGCCATGTTAAGCACTTTGAAAAAATGCAGGAGAGACAGCAGCGTGTCATTGAACTTCTTTCTTTGCGGGCGTTTGAGCACGAAGCGGACATTAGAGACATTAGGCGAATGTTAAATCATCAATAGTATATGCAATATATGGAAGGATGGCATACGCTGTCCTGCTTTTTGACTGTTTGCATACAGTTCTCCACCGACTCAGTATACCAGAATGTCCCTTTGCCCGCCTTGTTTTCTCCGCTTTTTGCATGTTGACATGACAAGAGAAATAAGATATCCTCAACTAGAACGGAAGACCCTTATATCCCGAGCAGGCGGAGGGACTGGCCCGATGAAGCCCGGCAACCACACCGCGCCTCCTGTGGAAGAAGATGCAGAGAGCGAACAGCTCCTAACAAGTAAAGCGCTTCCCGGACGCGATGAACGGTGCTAACCAGCAGAATGGTATGGCACATACATGCTTTTCTGGATGATAAAGGGCAAAGAATGAGTAAAAAACGAACCCTTTTCCAGAGCGCACAATAATGGAAAAGGTTTTTTTACTGCTTTGCGACAAGTTTGGGGAGGGAGTACCGTATCTTGGTAAGACCATCCATGAATCATGGTTATAAGGAGGTACGTGAATATGACGCTGAAGAAGGGCCGTCATCTCTTCACATCAGAATCGGTTACGGAAGGACATCCGGACAAGATTTGTGACCAGGTTTCTGATGCAATTCTCGATGCAATTCTCGACAAAGATCCAAACGCACGCGTAGCGGCGGAAACTTCCGTAACGACAGGTATGGTACTTGTAGCAGGCGAGATTACAACAAGCTGCTATGTAGACATCCCGAAGGTGGTTCGTGAAACCATCCGTGAAATCGGATATACGCGCGCTAAGTACGGCTTCGATGCTGACACTTGCGCGGTGTTGACTTCTATTGATGAACAATCTCCTGACATTGCACAGGGTGTTGACCAGGCGCTTGAAGCGCGTGAGGGTCAAATGACGGATGAACAAATCGAGGCAATTGGTGCTGGTGATCAGGGCTTAATGTTCGGATTCGCTTGCAACGAAACGCCGGAATTGATGCCGCTTCCGATTTCGTTGGCGCACAAGCTGTCTCGTCGCCTGACGGAAGTCCGTAAGAACGGTACGCTTGCGTACTTGCGTCCGGACGGAAAAACCCAGGTTACAGTGGAGTATGAAGGCGATAAGCCGGTACGTGTAGATACGATTGTTATCTCTACGCAGCATGACCCGGCCGTCTCTCTGGAGCAAATCCAGGAAGATCTGAGAGAACATGTAATTAAGCCGATTGTTCCGGCAGAATTACTGGATGATGCTACGAAGTATTTCATTAACCCGACAGGCCGTTTTGTTATTGGCGGACCGCAGGGTGATGCCGGTCTTACCGGTCGTAAAATCATCGTTGATACGTATGGCGGGTATGCTCGTCATGGCGGCGGCGCATTCTCAGGTAAGGATCCGACAAAAGTAGACCGTTCCGGCGCGTATGCTGCCCGCTATGTAGCTAAGAACATTGTAGCGGCGGGATTAGCTGAGAAGTGTGAAGTTCAAGTGGCTTATGCGATTGGTGTAGCGCAGCCTGTTTCCATCAGCGTAGATACGTTCGGTACTGGCAAAGTGGAAGAGGACATCCTTGTGCAGCTTGTTCGTAAACATTTTGACCTCCGTCCGGCTGGCATTATTAAGCAGCTTGACTTGCGTCGCCCGATGTACCGTGGAACAGCTGCGTATGGACATTTCGGTCGCAATGACCTAAATGTACCATGGGAACAAACAGACAAAGCAGAAATCCTTAAGAAAGAAGCATCAGAATTGTCTGCTCGTTAATAAAATAGGACTAAAGACCCATCGCTTCAATAGTGTATGGGTCTTGTTTTGTTTATTTGGGATGAATGGTACAATAGGTAAAGAGTTTTTGTTCTCCTTACCTATAAAGTGGGAACAAGCCCAGAGAAGAGAAGCGTAGAAGGTAACAATTGGGATGGTACTTATTGGCTAATGGAATAGGAAGGGGATGTACATGGCCGAGGCCAACATTAATATCCACGTACTCGATGAAGTCATGGAGCGTACAATTTCATCGGTGGAGCAAAGTAAAGAGAAAATTTTCGACATTGCAGAGAATGCGCATAAAGAGCGCAATCACATTAGCCTCGAACTGGAAGCCCTGAAGGATGAAATTGAAAGGGTGATTACCCAGACGGATCACCTGGAGATAAAAGCAAGACACGCACGCCAGAAATTGGCAAACATTAGCCGCAGCTTTCGCCAATATAGTGAATCCGATATTCGCGAAGCCTATGAAGAAGCCAGCCAGATGCAAATTAAGTTATCGCTATCAAGAGATAAGGAATTGCGCCTCAGGCAACGTCGGGATGAACTGGAGCGCCGCCATCGAAACATCCTGCAGACCATCGAGAAGTCAGAGAACTTGATTTCCCAGATAGGTCTTGTACTAAACTACTTGCAGGGCGATTTGCGAAAGGTAGGAATTGCTCTGGAATCGGCCCAGCAGCAGCAACTGCTCGGGATTCAGATTATCCAGGCGCAGGAAGAAGAGCGCAAGCGGGTAGCTCGTGATATTCATGATGGTCCTGCTCAATCAATGGCGAATGTGACATTACGAAGTGAAATTGTTGAGAGAATGCTGAATCAAAATCGAATCGACGAGGCAAAGGTAGAACTCCGGTTATTAAAAGAGCTTACAAGGGCAAGTCTTGTAGATGTAAGGAAGATTATCTTTGACCTGCGTCCGATGGCTCTCGATGACCTCGGACTGGTGCCTACGCTTCGTAAATATTTAGAAGAATATCATAAACGCCATGGTATCCATGTGAAGCTTACATTGCTTTCCCCGGAACGCCGCCTGCAGAATTCAATTGAAGTTGCCGTTTTTCGTCTGATTCAGGAGTCTCTGAACAATACCGCGAAGCACGCGCAGGCCAAGCATGTGGAAGTGCGGCTGGAGTTTAAGCCGAACGAGGTCCACTCGATTGTCACAGACGATGGCGTTGGATTCGATCAATCAACGAAAGCAGAACGGCCACAATTTGGAATTATGGGGATGAAGGAAAGAGTGAAACTTTTACAGGGCAAGATGCTCATTCGTTCTAAGCCCGGAAAAGGGACAAGCGTTCTTTTCCATATTCCTCTTCGCATTCAAGAGAAAAATAATAATCATAGTAATGAACAAACAACACCTTAACATATGGAGGTTAGTATGACGGACCAAAAGATTTCGATTTTACTTGTAGATGACCACAAATTGTTTCGTGAAGGCGTGAAGCGTATTCTAGAGATGGAAGAGAGCTTCGAAATTGTTGGGGAAGCGTCGGATGGAGAAGAAGCTTGTCAGATGGCCGCAGATTTCCAACCAGACGTCATCCTAATGGATATTAATATGCCGAAGATGACCGGCGTACAGGCGACACAGCGCATTAAGGAACGTGCTCCTGAATCGCGTATCATTATCCTGTCCATTCATGATGATGAGAACTACGTATATAAGTCCCTGCGTTCCGGCGCTGCGGGCTACCTGCTGAAAGAAATGGATTCTGACGCGCTCATCGATGCGATTAATTCGGTGGCTGCAGGTGAAGCCTATATTCATCCGAAAGTAACCGGCAAGCTCATTAGCGAGTTTCGTCGTCTAAGTACCATTGAGCATAGCCATGATGAGAACGTACTGCTTAGCGATGTGAGCGAGCTTGGAGGAACCGATAAGGAAAGCAACATTCTGGCTCTGACACCGCGCGAGCGCGAAGTATTGCAGCTAATGGCAGAAGGAAAAAGCAACCGCATGATTGGTGAAGAATTGTTCATCAGTGAAAAAACGGTTAAAAACCATGTTAGCAGCATTTTGCAAAAACTAGATGTACAAGATCGTACACAGGCGGTTGTTATGTCGATTAAAAACGGTTGGGTTAAATTATCCTAACCTTTGTCAAATAGAAGGCCTGGAACGTTTGAAAGCAGCGTTCCAGGCCTTTTTGTTGTTAGCATATGGAGTTCCATTCCTAAAGCGCTTACAGGTGAGAGGAGTAATTAAGAAACCAAGCCCAATTATGCAAACGGCTTAATTAATAGCACATTGTAGGCATATAAAGCATATCTTATAAGCAAGAGGGAGGGGAATGCGATGGAGATATGGCCGATTCTTGGCATCACCTCTGCGGTTTACCTGCTTGGCACTTGGCTTATCGTATGGGTAGGTTCGTTTTTGTTTGACCGCACGCCCCCTGCGATTCATCGGTCCGCCCATACGCAGGATACATCGTTGCCTGTTTTGCTCCTGCTTGAAGATATGGAAGAACAGCTAGAATATGCGATTCGACATACGCTATGGACTTCTACTGTAAAAGGGATTCCGCTTCGAGTTTATTTGCCGCAGCAAGAAACTGTGCATCCGATTCTTTTACTTATCCGGCGCAACTGGCCCGATTTACAGCTGGAGCACACAGACTTACAGCCGGACGCCTTTCCGCCAGGGACATGGTTGTTTGATGTACGTCATGCATAAAAAAATGAGACTCCTTTATTGAGGTTGTCTCATTTTTTGTGGGGGAAGTAAAGGAAAAGCATGTGGTGGGCCTATCGTAAAAGAACTCCAAAGATAAATAACAAAAGCACCAAATAAGAAACCATGACAGCCTTCATTGTTTGAAGTAAGGACAGGCCTTTTTGTCTTCGATCTGCTCGCCGCATTTCGCGGAGGGCCTGCAGAGCGAGCTTCTGCCGATGCGCTTCCTGCCTGCGACGCAGAATAGCCAGAGCACCAACTGCTGCTTCAAAATGGGGATCTACTTGGATTGCCCGATGATAATAGTTCTGAGCTTTTTGTATATCACCCTGTTTCTCGCATGTTCGCCCAAGATGGTACAACGCTCGTACGTTATGGCGATTGCAGCGAAGCAGCTTTTCATAATATGCCGGATCGGTCGTATTAATATAAAGGGAGCGAGCGTGTTGACCAGACATGACTTTTCGGGTTCGCTTCCAAAATGATTCGCGCGTGGGAGACGGGTATGTGTGATGTATAGGGGCCTTGTTCATCATATATTCACCTCTTGTTCCCCAGTCTGTCCGATTATTTGTGCTGTCAAACAGAAAAATATGTCGAAATAGACATAAATTTAGACGCTAAAAAAAGAAAATTTTGCAAATGAAAAAAGGAAAATAATGGATGATGGCGAAATGTAGATGTACAGAAGTCGAATACATAAAAACTATTAAAGGAGGTTTATTATAGCATGAGAAAAATTTCACATGCTCGTCTTGACGAAGAAGGAAGAGTATTGCTGCCAAATGAAATGTTGGAGGAGGTGGGTATTCGGCTGAATGATTTCGTTCTAATTAAAAAAATGGACAACGGACAATTGTGTATTCAAAAATACCAAGGTTCAGAAGAAATAGAGGGGCAGTGTGTGATGGAGCTTGCTCCTGCAGTCGCTGAAGAAGATGAGTTGTACGGTCGTAAAGAGTGAATCATGAAGGAAGAGTGGCTTGAGCGCATATGTCAACGCTTACAGGGCCGGGCTTTACTAGAGGAAGAAGTTAAGTGGGCATTACGATCTTGGGAGAATGAACTGAAAAAGCTGGAAGATAAAGAGATGGATGATTTGCTTGGGCTGCTTGTCGTTTCTGGAAAAGTTCAATGCACTGCATCTTTGGAGGCAATTTCAAAAGAAGGAGAAGAGCCGTTCTTCTCCTTCTTTGCTTGGATGAAGCGAATGCTTCGATTTGGGAAAGAAAATGCGAAGCTGGCGTACCATTGCAATCGATGTGGCGCCGACGAAAGAGATATTCATCTTGTCTATTGTCACCGTTGCCGGGGAGAGTGTGCATACTGTAGACGTTGTCTTGTTATGGGACGAAGCAGTTGCTGTGTTCTATATTATTTGTTTCCTTGTAATAGACGAAAAGCGAAGCAAAGCATTCATGCAGAGACGGCCCTTCATTCTTATCCGCAGTTAACCGAAGCCCAATGTGCAGCTGCACGGAGTGCGCTGGAATTTTATGAAGGGCCGAGCGATGAAAAACAGGAATTTCTCGTTTGGGCGGTATGTGGTGCAGGAAAGACGGAAGTTATGTTCCCGTTGCTGCGCTATTTGCTGGAAAATGGGCGAAGCGTGCTATGGGCGACGCCGCGTCGTGATGTTGTGCTAGAGCTTGCGCCCCGGTTGCAACGAGCGTTTCCAAATTATGCATTAGCGGTGCTGCATGGTAACACACCACCGCAAGAAAAGTGGAACGCCGATCAGCTTGTATTGGCGACCACGCATCAGGCGCTTCGATTCTATCGAAGATTTGATGTCGTCATTATGGATGAGGTTGATGCGTATCCGTATACAAGCGATGATATGCTACCGTTTGCGGTGAACCGTGCTCGGACATTATCCGGCAAGATCGTTTATCTAACAGCTACTCCGCGACCTGATTACCAAAAACGAATGCAGAAACCCACAAACCATAAGGATTTTCTTCCTCATGTGAAAATTCCGGTTCGCTATCATGGGCATCCGCTTCCTGAACCAGTCATTTGCCGGGAAAGTAAATTAAACAATCGTTTAAGGACCAGAAAGCCGATTCATACATTACTCTCATTCATAGAGAATAGCGAGAAAAGAGGCAGGCCTGTATTTATTTTTGTTCCTGCCATTCGCCAGCTTCCTATATTGTATGACTATATTTTAGCGCACAATGAAAACTGGAAGACAAAAGCCGCTACTGTTCATGCGTCCGATCCAGAACGAGAAGCTAAAGTCATGGCTTTACGGGAAGGCAGGCTGCAGGCATTGTTGACAACAACCATTATGGAACGGGGTGTGACGCTTTCCGGTATTCAAGTATTAGTATGCCAGGCCGACGCGCCAGTGTTCGACGAAGCGGCTCTTGTTCAGATTGCGGGCAGGGCTGGCCGTTCAGCCTCTGTTCCAGACGGCCAAGTCATCTTCATGGCGGAAGAAGTAACGGGGGCCATGAAGGCTGCCATTCGGCAAATTAAGAAGATGAACCGTCTGGCTCGGGAGCTTGGCTATATAAGTTACACTTGATATTTTGACATGATAGCGCGGTTGGAAGTAGGAGATCCGAGAAAAGAAGAGATTGGACGCGCCCTACGATTCGGCAGAAGAAAGGCCAGTGTGTCTTTTTCCGGCCTCTGATTTTCTCCATCGTTTTCGTACTTCCTACCACGGGAGGTTGTCGATTCATCAAGTCAGATATATATAGACATAAACGTAGGAGGCAAGTAGATGAATGGTTGGCAAAGTGTTGTTAACGGGATATTGAATCTGCTGTATCCGTCATTGCCTCTTTGTTCCTTGTGTGCCCAACCTGTACGCTATGTTGCACAAGGGGCGGGAGAAAAGGGAGGTACAGTGCCACTGTGCGCTGTATGTAAGGAACAATTTGCGTTTATTCTAGACAATATATGCAAATTGTGTGGTCGTCCGTGGATTGCGGATACTGTATGCGAGGATTGCGCGCGCCGTACGGAGCGATATATTCATTATTCGCGTAGTGCGGTCCGTTATAATGAGGCAATGAAAGGCCTGCTGGCACAATATAAATATCGCGGTGATCGAAAATTGGCAGACGTTATGGTCTCCTTATTGCTGCGCGCCTGGCGTTTGCATTATGCCGGAATGAAGGTAGACTGTCTTACTTATATCCCACTGCATGAAGCACGGCTGCTTGAACGAACATTTAACCAGGCGCAGGAAATGGCATGTCTGTTAGCGCATGAAGTGGGTGTGCCGTTATACGGTTTATTGGAGAGAAAGAAGGCTACCGAGAAGCAGAGCAAGCAGGATCGTACAAGCCGTCTGAATGCGCTACAGAATGTATTTCATTTTTCGCCGGAGGAGGCGTTTATGCTTCCTGACTGTCCAGTTATTGTACTTATAGATGATGTATATACTACAGGTGCAACGTTGGCAGAGGCAGGACGTGCGATTAAGGAAGGGATACCGCAAGCGAATGTGTACGGGCTTACGGTAGCGAGATAGTAAGGGATAGGCGGGCTTAAATATGAGGTTAAGATCGTGGTACACTTAAAAGAAGTGAGAAGGTAAGGGGAGTCACGCGAATGAGTGCTCAACTCGATAAAATTCTAGAAGCTGTCACAGGTATTCATGTGCGAATGGACCGCTTTGAAGTAGAACAAAAAACGCTGCGACATGAAATGAATGAGCGGTTTTCAGAGATGGATAGGCGATTTGACGATGTAGCTAAAGAGTTTAGTGTTGTACATGAGAAATTTGCCGAAGTAGATCGACGATTTGATGAGATGGACAGGCGGTTTGTGGAGGTAGACCAGCGTTTTGATGGGATAGACAGGCGGTTTGTGGAGGTAGACCAGCGCTTTGATGAGATAGACAAACGGTTTGTAGAGGTAGACCAGCGATTTGATAAGATAGACAAACGGTTTGTAGAGGTAGATGGGCGTTTTGATGAAATAGACAAACGATTTGTGAAGGTAGATCAGCGCTTTGATGAGATAAACCGCCAATTTACTGAAGTGGATCAGCGATTTGATGGTGTAGCGGAAGAGTTCGGTGTCATACATGGGAGACTCCTTGAGATCGATAGGCGATTTGATGATGTAGCAGAAGAATTTAGCATCATGCATGGGAAATTCGTCGACGTGGATCAGCGTTTTGATGATGTGACGGTAGAGTTTGGCATAATGCATCTAAAGTTTGCTGAAACAGATAAACGGTTTGATGGGGTAACAGCGGAATTTGGCTCCATACATGGAAAGTTTGAGGAGATCAAACAAATCATAAGCGATGCCCAGGTGAAAAATCTGGAAAGCGATAACCTCATTCTCCGAGAGATTGGTCAGTTGCGTGAGGAAGTACGGTATGCTATCGACACATCACATGAGAACCGCGAGCAAATTCACCGCCTGAAAAATAGGCTGGGATAGAATCAGGATAAAAAAAGCAAGGGTGTTGATTATCCAGTATAATCCAAAGTA
>NZ_KE952817.1 GCF_000466385.1 Aneurinibacillus aneurinilyticus ATCC 12856 | reverse complement strand
AAATCGTCAGGTTTTAAGTGGTGGGTAGTTCACAGGAAATTGAAGGCTTGGTCTATCGCACCGCCCATTATGTGCTGAAAAATAAAGATGATGCAATATTGGCAGCCCAACAAGCGTTAATCGAGATTTATAAAACGATTCATTTTTACAAAGAAACAGAGAATTTCACGATGTGGATACAACGAAAAGTAACAACCAGCTGTATGGAAATATGTAAGCCTATAAAGTTCACATAGAGAGCCTCTATTCGTTTTTGGATAGAGATATTATCAGGCGTAGAAATGCTATACAAACAGTCATAGCGAAAAGATGCAAAACAACAATCCATTAGTTAACTTTAACTGTAACATCTCCTATGCTTTGTCCATCGATGCTCCCTTCTATTTTCCAAACACCTTGCGAAGGAATTGATATTGTAGTTACAACTTTTGCCGCTGTAGTTTCAAGAGGAAAGTTTTCTTTTTCTTCACTTAGGGGTTCAATAATGCCGGTACCTATATTCTGTTTTTCAAACGTTTCACTTTCAATAGCCGTGAAGTTTATTTGTTTTCCCAATGCCTTCTGCTTCTCGTCACTTGCGGATTCGTTCCACTCCACGATCTCGTCTTGCTGTAATAACTGTTTATTTATATTTTTGTTGCCGAACCAGATATAAAAAGTGTGGGTCTGTTCCTTTCCAGCTATAAAATCAGCATCAAAAACTGTAAAGTCGCCGACTTCTCCACGCATTGGATACTCTTTATCTTCCATTACAATTGTATCTGTCGGATCTTCTCTAATGACTTCTCCGTTATAGGCTTTTATCGTTCCCAGACTTTGCTGCTCTGAACATCCTACAAGCATGAAAAAGAACAAAATCAATCCTATATACTTCATCTCATCTCTCCTTAATTTTTAATTACTAAATAATTCCATATCAATCGTTGAAATCCTTCTGAAATTTCCAAATCCAAGGATACAGGCACGGCACTAAGTACATAATCGGTATGAACATACATGAAAATCAAGAATATTAACCAAATATTACCTTTACATAAAAATCCTTTTGGTATAGTTTTATACTTGTACTATATAAATTACACTTGATATTTTGACATGGTAGCGTGGTTGGAAGTAGGAGATTCGGACAAAAGAAGAGGTTGGATGCGCCCTGCGTTTCGGCAGAAGAAAGGCCAGTGTGTCTTTTTCCGACCGTGCCCACCCACCGCCCTTCCGTCTTTTCCTACCTCCTACCACAAAAGTTTGTCGATTTATCAAACCAGATGTATATATATTGGAATAATTCGGAAGGGAGAGATTGAATGACTACATCTACCGGTAAAGCGAAGAAGATGATTACAGCAGATATGTATGAATGCGAAGCGACTTACGACGTAGTAGTATATGGCGGCGATCCGGAAGCAGTTGCAGCAGCAGCAGCTGCTGCTCGTCGTGGTAGTAGAGTAGCGCTAGTAAATCCTGACCCGGAACTGGGCAAGCTCATTACACGCGGCTGGCTTACCTATCTGGATATACCACCAGTAGCCGGTGAGGTTAAAAAGCCCGAGAAGCTTGATACTGCTGCCCAGGGTATTTTTCAAGAGTGGTGGGAGGATGCAAGCAATGGAACATTCTACCGCTCCTTAAGTGTAGAGAAAGCGCGAGCTGCGTTTGATAGGCTAGCCTCCCATCCCAATATTACCCGCTATGATAATGCCGGATTGATTGAGGTTATGAAATCTGGAAATACAATTATAAGCATAGGTGTTGCTGTATCATGCACAATGAATATCAAAATCAACGCAGAGCAGTTCGTGGATGGTTCGGCGGATGCGGACTTTGCTGTGAAAGCCGGTGCTGAGTATACGATCGGACAGGGTGACATCGGAGCGCCTGAGCGGTGGCAGCCGCCTTCTTTGGAATTTAAAGTAGGAGATGTAGATTGGGAAACATGGCGTACGGTGTCCGGGAATGCTGGTGTAGCCGATCCGACAATCGGGGATAGCAGTCACTATGGCGGCTTCCGCAACAAGATAGAGCATCAGTTTAGTCTTAATACAGATTTGGAACATGAGCCGGATACGTTTGTGCGTAATCCTAACATGTGTAAGCCCGCAGGACAAGAGTGGGTGTTCATTAATGCATTGCTTATCTGGGGCGTAAATCCGCTAGATCCATGCTCTTATGATGAAGGCTATGCCCGTGGAAAACGCGAAGCACAGAACTTCATTACCTGGGCGAAGGAAACCGATCCGTCTACCGGCAAAGCCAATTTGCCCGGATTTGAAAAAGCCTATATTCCAGACGATTGGGCACCCGAACTTTATGTACGGGAAACGCGTCATATTAAAACAGATTACATGCTTACAGGCGAGGATGCGCTTATGAGCAATTGGTACAATGATGCAATTGCACAGGGAAGCTATGGTCTGGATGTTCAGGCGTATAATCGTAATGAGGCGCTTTCCTCTGCCTATACGGAAGTAAAAGGCTTTGATCATTCTCATTACGGCAGACCATGGGATTATGGCAACGATAATCCGGCGTCCTATAGTATCCCGATGTCTACTATTCTTCCAGTAGGATTGGATAATCTAACGGTAGCAGGGCGTTCGTCTGGCTATACCACAATCGCCATGTCTTCTGCCCGTGTAATTCCAACAGGCATGAGTGTGGCTGAGGCAGCGGGCGCTTTGGCTACCTTTGCGATAGAGCAGAAAATGACCCCGCGCCAGGTGCACAGGGATGGGGCTATGCGTGATGCATATCTTAAAGACCTGGTGCAGTTCAATCAGCCGTATTATCATGTCATATACGGAAACCCGCATAACATTACCGGGTGGACGGACATACCAAGCTACTCGGGTCAGGTTCCGCATGGTGTAGATAGTCAATGGTGGTTTAATTACTGGTTGTATGCATATAACTCGGGTGTGGTGTTCCCGTATTACGGAAACCCCGAAAATCCGCGTGACCCTAACTGGTTTGGGCATACACCCGAGGATTATATAACGTCTGCGGAAATCGCCTATATGGTAAAAGAATCAATTTACCGATATGCGCGTGATGAGTGGAATCGGTCAGAGGTGCAGAGCCGTTTGGAGAGACTGTCTACTGATACAACGGATAAAGTCGGGCGCAATGATGCAACAAGGTCGATGCTGCTGCCAATTATGGCTGCGCCCCCGTCGGATGATGAAGCGTGGGAGCAAGCGAAACAGATGTGCCTGCTATCTCCTGAAGCGTTAGCGAATGTACCTGATGAACGCCTGCTTATTAAAGCAGAAGCTGCACACCTTATCGGCTGGTATATCGAGGTACTGAAGGCAGGTCGCATAACGTTCGAATGATCGCATAAAGCAGCATACCATAAAAAGAGATGAGCAAAGCGGAATCCGTCTTGCTCATCTCTTTTCGGATACAGTTGTTTTTCTTTACTGGCATGTTATTTTACAGTTATTTTATATGTTCGCATCCACATATCGACCTGCACCAAGTATGCGAAGAATTGTGGAACATTCATCAATTGGCCGAACCATGGCATATGAATGGATGACAGGTCCAGACTAGCAAATTCTTTTACGGCTTTCACATTAATGAATGGCAGAATGGGCGAGGACTCATCATTCAGAACAGCCAGCGCCCTGTCTCGTACAGTTGCTAGATAAGAAGGATTGTGCGTCTTCGGATAAGGACTTTTACGGCGCATGAGTACGTCGTTCGGAAGTACGTCGTGAAGTGCCTGGCGCAAAATGCCTTTTTCCCTCTCGCCATGTGTTTTCATGGCCCAGGGCACGTTCCACATATACTCGACCAGGCGATGATCGCAGAACGGTACGCGTACCTCAAGACCTACCGCCATACTCATGCGATCCTTGCGATCTAGCAGTGTCGGCATCCATCGTGTCAGATTCAGGTAAAACATTTCACGAATGCGTGCTGCAAGGCCTTCTTCTCCTGCTAGACGGGGAACTTCATCGAGCGCCTCTTCGTACCGTTCCTTCACATAGGATTCGAGGTTTACTTCTGCATGAAGAGCAGAAGAGAAGAACTTCATTTTCTCATTTAGATTACGTGCCCATGGAAAAATGGTAGCAGAGAGTGCGTCTTCTCTGTGAAACCATGGATATCCCCCGAACACTTCGTCGGCACACTCGCCTGATAAAGCTACGGTCGCTTTCTTCTTAATCTCTCCGCAAAACAAATACAGGGAACCATCGATATCGGTCATGCCTGGCAGATCGCGCGCATGCAGTGCGGCAGGCAGAGATTCAAGCAGATGAGGAGTATCGAAATAAATCGTATGATGAATGGAGCTGATGTGCTCCGAGACACGCTTGGCCCAGGGAGCATCGGCATTTGGTTGAAACTCATTCGGCTTAAAATATACGTCATTGTCTACATAATCGACGGAGAAGGTGTGCAACGGACCCATGCCGCGTTCACGAAACGCCTGCGCCGCCAATGCGGAAATAGCGCTGGAGTCAAGTCCACCGGACAGGAGAGTGCAGACAGGTACATCCGCTACAAGCTGGCGTGTAATGCTATCGCCAAGCAGATGGCGGATAGTAGCGATAGTGGTCTCCAGATTATCAGTATGGGCATGACTTTCCAGGGACCAGTAGCGTTTTGTCTTCATGCCGTGGCGTGTATGCAATAAATATGAGGCAGGCAGCAACTCGAACACATTATTGAATATGCCATGCCCCGGTGTACGAGCGGGACCTAGACCGAAGATTTCACATAACCCTTCCTTGCTAATCTCCGGTTCTACTGCCGGATGGGCAAGCAATGCTTTAATCTCCGAACCGAAAATAAAGCTTGAGCCTTGCTGTGTGTAAAACAAAGGTTTGACGCCTAGACGGTCGCGGGCGAGGAATACACTCTCGGCTTTGTGCGACCAAATTGCAAAAGCATAAATACCATTAAGTTTCTCCAAACACTCCGCTCCCCATTCGATGTAGGAAACAAGCAGAACTTCCGTATCGGATGTAGTAGAGAAACGGTATCCGCGCTCCAATAATTCGTTACGCAAATCATCTGTATTGTATAGCTCTCCGTTATATACTATCGTGTATGTCTCGTTGTTGTACGTCCGGCTCATTGGCTGTGTACCGCCTTCAGGATCGACCACTATCAGGCGACGGTGGGCAAAGCCAGCGTGCGGCGATGTCCAGATTCCTTCGCTGTCAGGACCACGGGGAACGAGCGACTTGGCCATATCTTTAAGTATGGCGCTTTGCCCGCTAAGGTCGGCCTGCCAATCTATCCACCCTGCGATTCCGCACATAATCATCCCTCCACTTCTCAATCATAACCCAGTAATACACTATGCCTGGCACAGGCAAATGGGTGCCTGGCCCGAAAAAAACAGATAGAGTAACGGGAGGAAAAACGGTAAACAATAGAAGGAGATAATATAAGTTCAGCAAGGAGACGATGGAATGGAAAACCAGGGTAAGAAACACATCGGCGAAGAGCCTGCGGATACCGCTATGCCGCATCAAATCGATGCACCGGAACGGGCAGCAGCGGACGAGAAACTGGAGAAGCCTTTTGTAAACCAATATGGAGTTGTTATTGGCGACAGTTTTTATGATTCCGCGAATTCTCCGTTAAATAATTGGAGTAAAGATGTGGATCCAGTTATTATGGCAGGGGATCAGTGGGTGCATCCAACAAATGATATCGGATGGAATACGCCGGAGAATCAAGCGTTGCTTGAGGAAGGGTACATTCCACAGAGCGGGCAATTTATGCATCCGAGCAAGGATGTTAGCTATCGTAAGGACTAAATAAAAACGCGGTGGGGCTGTATGCTTCACCGCATTTTTATTTTGCTTAAGAAAGCGAGCCAAAGCAGCAGTGCAGAAGCGAAAGAAAATGTGTTATTATGAAAATTAGACATTATGTATGTCGGTAAACCGGCAGTATGGAGTAAAGAAGGGAACACATGCTATGAGTAATGAATTTCGTGTATGCGATGAATGTAAAATGATTAATATAAAAACGCTGGTACCCCGGCTAAAAGAAATTGATGCGACGGCTGATGTGGAACTTGGTTGCCAGTCTTACTGCGGCATTGGCTTTAAAAAGCACTTTGCAGTAGTGAATGGTCGCTATCTTACCGCACCGACAGAAGATCAGCTAGTCGAGAAGGTGAAAAAGTATCTGGCAAGGTGAATACAGAAGACGATGAAAACACTGTAATAAAAAGGAGCATATGGCCTCTCAGCTGAGAGGTTGTATGCTCCTTACGTATGTGTATTCACGTTATGCGCTTTCCTTCTCTTTTTCTCCTGCCCAGAAACGGTGTGCCCAGCGGAACAGTCCCATGCCTAAGGCAAGGTACGCGAAGGCCATATTAAAGTAAAACAAAGCCCACCATAAGAAAGTAGAATCCGCTTTAGGAGCGCTTAATGGAATCATCTCTGGCAGCAGTGCCCACATCACAACAACGAACGGCACTTGCAAAATCGCTAGCGCCCTCTGGCCAAAGCGCCAGAATAAAAATGGTGCCACACTTGCGAATACAAGGTTGATAATCAGTAAGTCCATATCTGTTTCCTCCTTTTTTCACTTGCTGCAGAAGAAACCGCTTCCAAACCTGCTGATAATAAAGTGCGACAATTACAGTGTGTGGTATGAGGATAAATTGTTAATTATATCATACAATAAAATACGAAAAATTTAAATTATTTTGAACAAAAATACGAAAAATTGTTTATTATCCCAATGAACAAAAAGTCGGAGTCGGAAAAAGAAAATTCTCTTAATGCACTTGTTAATTATCCATCTATGGATGCCAGGGGTGTTGATTATCCGCTTTGGATCGTACTGGATAATCAACACCCTTGTTCTCTTATTATGGTTTATGACAGCTCAGTCTCCAGAGAAGAGAGGCTTTCCAACGAACCGGTCACGAGCAGGCGATCGCCAAGCTGCAGGCGTGTATTCCCGTGTGGAATAATTGAGTCGTTGTTGCGATAAATGCGCAGAATAAGCGCGTCCCCAAGAAAAGGCAACTGTCCTAGCTTTGCTTCATGGTAATGTCGGTTACCCACTATGAGCGTTTGCATGGCATCCTCAGCCCGGGCGATCAAGTCGATGGCGTTCGGTGCCTCGATTTGTGCCTTCAGTAGCGTACTGGTTGAGAATAGGGTAGAGAAGAGAATAAATCCATTCTCGCGTACTTCATGGTGCCGTTCCGGGTTTTCCATCCGCACGATGATTTGTTTTTCATCCCAGCTTTTGGCATGAAGGGCAAGCTGCATATTAATGTTGTCGTCGCTTGAGGCAAATACAAGAATATCACGCTCAAAAAATTTTTGTGCTTCCATGGTTTCTGCAGTAAAGTCATCAACGAACTTAATCGCTTGGAATTTATTGTAGAATACCTCGTTGTTTTGAATGACATCCTTATTTTCTTTGATCTGTTTCTGTTGTGTATACAACTCTACATCAAAGCCCGCCTTTTGTACCTCCAGTGCCACAGGCATCGTAATTACATTCAATCCTACCATTCCTACTGAGGTTGTAGTAGACGAGTCCTTTATAGGAACGAGCCTGTTGAAGACGACAGGCGATATGAAGCAGGAGAGAATGGCAACCAGAATGAGTCCATCATGCAATGACTGGTCAATCATATTTTTTTCCAGCGCTAGAGCGGCCGCGGCAATAACAAGACTGAGCGTTGAGGTTAATAGCATACCTGAACCGAGCGTTTCTTTCCAGTTGAACCACCTGCGCAGGATAAGCAGCGGAGTCACTTTGGAAACGTACAGGGATATCAGGAGCAATGGAATGAAAATATATACTTTAGGATCTTGGAGCAGTGCCCACAAATCAAGCTTTACGCCAACCATTACAAAGAAAATCGGAATTAAAAATCCGTATCCGAATGCATCCAGTTGATGTACAAATTCTTTGCGGGGCGCCAGCATGGATACAATGACACCAGCCAGAAATGCGCCAATAATGTTTTCAGCACCCATGTTTTCTGCCAGAGCAACAAACAAGATAATCAGCAGGAAAACACCACGTGTACCGAGCTGTACCGTACCTGTGGATAGCTTTTCGAGAATAGGCGCCTGTCGGAGGTGCCGAAGAATCCTGTATAGCACGAAAGCAACGGCAAATAACACGAGCAATAGCAGAGATTGAGCGGAATTATTCGATTGAAGTGAGACGAAAACAGCCAGTAGGATCATCGTTACAAAATCGGAAATAACCGCGATAAGCAGAATGGTCTGTCCAAGCGGCGTCTCTGTAATCTTTCGCTCTTTTAAAACGGGCACGACGACACCGAGGGAAATCGTGGAGATAATCAGCGTCATGAAAAACGTCTGCTTGATAATACCGAGCTCTTTCAGTCCGAGTGAGACGAGAAAAGAAGCCCCAAAAACGAGAAGGAATGCGATCGAAGCGATAATGAATGGATTTGATTTCTCTTTCCGCTTTTGCGAGAAAGCATCAAAATCAATCTCCAGTCCACTTAAAAACATTAAGAAAATAAGGCCAAGCAAGGAAAGAATCGCAAGCCAGCTGTCTTCCTGCACGATGTTTATTCCGCTTTTGCCGAGGACCATTCCAGCAAGGATTTCCGCTACGACGACAGGTATCATCGTCCAGCGCAGGCGCTGCAGCAAAATGGGAACAAGAAAGGCAACTGAGATAACGATTAGTAAAGAAATCGGGGAATGCGCTGTTTCGCTCATCCGCTCACTCCTTTCAAAATTTGTGATGTAATAAACTCATATAATACGATAAAGACCAACACCGGGAAAGAATGTGCTGGTCTCTTTATTTCGTAATTATGTGTAAAAATGAAACAAGTCTTACATATGTGTATACACCGAAATAAAGACATGGATACCATCAGAAACTATTGTTGCGCTAGTGCTCCATCGGTTCGTTCACAATAGCCGCCAGTAGTAGATGCATTGCCTGGTGTTTTCGTTCTTTTTCATCTTCCAGCCTATTTAAATTCTCTATAAATGTCTCCAGTTTATTATTCATTTTATATCGCTCCTTTATCTTGTGGTAGCGTGGTGTTGTTTAAAAGCTATTTCCACAGAAAAAAGGAGATTGAAACTTCCTTATTTTACCACAAGCACATCGCATCCAGCATGTTGGGTAATTGCTTGACTGACTCCGCCGAGCATAAGGCGTGCATAATTGGACAAGCCGCGTGAGCCAAGAATAATCAGATCGACATCCAGTTCCTCTGCTGTATCGAGAATGAGGCTTTTCGGATCTTCTGCCCGTACAACTTTGCTAAAGGACGTACCGTAGTTCAAGAATAAGTCAGCGGTTTCTGCTGCTTTTTCTTCCCAGTATGCTTCCATCTCTTCCGCGGTAATTGGTTCAGCACCGAGAATATGGGAAGGCGATTTTGGGTAGGCAGTAACTACAGTAACGGTAGCCTTGAATTGTCCGGCGATTTCTGCTGCTTTTCTAGCTGCACGCTTTGCGTGTTCTGATCCGTCATAGGCAAGTAAAATATGGCGGTACATGTTCATTCCTCCAGTATGTGTCATTTAGTTTATTGTATAGCTTGTACGTGAGGTACGTCAAAAGTAGCGACGGTGAAAGGGAAAGACGCCCTCAACGCAGAATACATCTTCATGAATCTTTTATATATTGGACTTCGTATATACCTGTACCGATATATTTTAGGAAGGATGAAGCACGATGCTAAATAAATTTCTTGCCAGTTTTGGAATTGGAGCGGCTAAGGTTGATGCCCGTCTATCCGAGTCGAGAGCATATCCCGGTGGAGAATTGCAGGGGGAGGTACATATCGAGGGAGGAAACGCTGAGCAATCGATCTCGCAGATTTATATGTATTTATATACGGAATACTATAAAGAAGCGAACGACTCCAAAACAAAACATAAAGAAATATTAGCCTCCTATCGTGTTGCGGATTCTTTGCTAATTAAACCAGGTGAGAAGAAAGCATTACCATTTCAATTGCGCGTACCATATCATTCCCCGATGTCATTCGGGCGGCAGAACGTGTATTTGAGCACAGGTCTGGATATTGATATGGCGGTAGATCCGAAAGATACGGATGTTGTGACGGTGTTGCCAGACCCGCTTGTCGCTCAGCTGCTGGCCGAAGTAGAGAGCATGGGCTTTCGCCATTCGCATGGGAGCGGGACTTGTGAGTATAAAAAGCATATTCACCGGATGGTGCCTTTTGTGCAAGAATTCGAATTTAAACCGACAGGGCAATTTCGCAGTGAATTGGATGAAATTGAACTTATTTTCGATGTACATCCGGAAGGAGTGGATGTACTGATGCAAGTAGATAAACGAGCCGCAAGTCTGCGAGGCATCTTTGAAGAGATGCTTGATTTGGATGAGCATTATGTACGATTCAGCATCAATCGACAGAGCGGTGTAGTTCCAGGTGAGCTGGAGATGCGGATACGCCAAGTGTTAGCGCGGGGATAAAGACACGGTCAGAGACGAAAAGCAGGTGAGAATATGGCATCATGGAAAATTGACGGAAAGTGGCTGGAATACGAGGCGGAAGCAGCGGATGCAGGGCTGCCGCTGGAATTAATATTGAAAGAGAGACTTAGTGTGTCGGGGCGGATGCTTCAGCGGCTCACAAGAAAGAAGGGTTTATTTTTAAACAGGAAACAGCCGTTTCTAAAGAAAAAGATACAGCCGGGAGATCGGATTCGATTGCTTATCGCTGATGCACCTGAGACGACCTTGTCTCCGGTGGAGATGAACATCTCTGTATTGTATGAAGATGATGCGGTATTAGTAGTGAATAAACCATCCGGCCTTGCTGTGCACCCGGTAAAAGAGGGGCAAAACCATACGTTGGCACATGGTATCGCCTATTACTGGAAACAAGGAGGGAAGCCGCGCGCTGTCCGGCCTGTTCACCGGCTGGATAAGGATACGAGCGGTGCGGTGCTTATCGCTTGTAATTCATTTATACATCAGTTGCTGGATAAACAACTACGTAAACGCACGATTCGACGTACGTATCTTGCGCTAATCAGTGGACACCCGGGGGCGGAGGGAGAAACGGATACGATTACCGGGCCGATTGCCCGTGATTCTCACCACCCGACTCGCCGTCGTGTACATGAAAGTGGAGATGAGGCAGTGACTCATTACCGGGTAATGGAATGCTTTCCTGCTGTGCCGGGAATTCTGGATGAAGGAGCTTCTCTTGTAGAGGTGGAACTGGAAACTGGACGCACACATCAGATACGGGTTCATTTCAGCCATTTGGGCTTTCCGCTTGTGGGTGATACCTTCTATGGAGGTGTAAGAGTTGAAGAGGTGCGGAGGCAGGCATTGCATGCGGCACGGCTGGAGTTTGATCACCCGGTAACGGGGAAAAGACAGGAATGCACGGCACCTTTGCCGGAAGACATGGAGCGCTTACTTGCGCGGCTCCGCCAAACGTAAGTAGGAGGGGTACAGATGGTGGGACGATTACGAGAAGAAAAAGTATTTAAAGACCCTGTGCATCGGTATATTCATGTGCGGGACAGGCTTATCTGGGATTTAATTGGCGCAGGCGAATTTCAGCGTCTGCGGCGGATACGCCAGCTTGGCACTTCTTATGTAACGTTCCATGGAGCGGAACACAGTCGATTTAACCATAGCTTGGGCGTATATGAAGTTATGCGCAGACTTCTGGCGCAGTTTGAACAGCGCCTTCTTTTTTCCTTCTGTGAGGAAGAGAGGCTGCTGTGTCTGAGTGCTGCACTGCTTCATGATATTGGGCATGGTCCGTATTCACATTCGTTCGAGAAGGTATTTCACACGGAACATGAGGATTGGACTCGGCGTATTCTGGTAGGGGATACGCAGGTCAATCGTATCCTACGTGGCGTATCTAACGATTTTCCCCATAAGGTAGCGGCGGTAATCGGAAAAACATATGAAAATCCACTCGTAACAAGCCTTATTTCAAGTCAGATTGATGCGGACCGGATGGACTATTTGCTGCGTGATACGTACTATACAGGAACAAACTATGGCTCTTTTGATATTGAGCGCATTCTGCGTGTGCTGCGCCCGCATGGAGACAAGCTTGTCGTCAAGCATACGGGTATGCATGCGGTGGAAGATTATATTGCCGCTCGTTATCAAATGTACTGGCAAGTATACTTTCACCGGGTCACGCGCAGCGCGGAGGTAATTCTTCGCAAGCTATTCGAGCGAGCGCGGGATTTGTATCAGGCTGGGTATACGTTTCAGTGGCAGCCCGTTCATTTTATTCCTCTATTTGAACAGAGCATTACACTGGAGCAATATTTAGCGCTTGACGAATCGACAGTGATGTTCTATATGAATGAGTGGTGTCATGAGAAAGACGAGATTTTGCGGGATTTAGCGCAGCGGTTTGTAAACCGTCGCCTGTTCAAATATGTAGAGTATGCGGAGAAGGTAGAAAGTATGGAATGGAAGCGAGAGATTGATGAACTGTTCCATGCGATTGGCATTAATCCGGCGTATTATCTAGGAGTGGATTCTCCTTCAGATTTGCCGTATGATGTTTATCGAAGCGGTGAAGATGGAGAGCGAACGCCGATATATTTGCTGATGCCCGATGATAGTCTGGTAGAGCTATCGAAGCGTTCTGTTATTGTGGAATCGATTTCCGGGAAACGGCAGTATGATCATAAGCTATATTATCCGCTTGATTTTCTTGAAGACGGTACGCGCGATCCGAATATTGTGGAAGAGATTAAGCGACGTTTACGCGTTCAGGCGGGATAAAGAGGAGGTTTTTATAAGCATGGATTTATTTAAAGGCAAACAGGGCGGTTTTAATATTATCAGCAACAAAAATCAGGTGCATGGCGGCTACGGTGCAGGGATGATCGATTTAAGCAATGTATCATCAGTTATTGTAAACGAAGAGGAGGCCGTAATTGATATCGGCGCTCTTCATGCCAAGAGCGCGGTGGAAAAAGGCATAAAATTCTCGATGAATAAAGAAGATGTGCCAAACGGAAAACGTTACTGGCTTGTGTGGGTTGCAACGGATATGGGTGAGAAGGGTGCGTACTATGCAGGCGTTACGGCATGCGAGATGCTGGTCGATAGAGAAGCGCGTCGTGGATGGAAGATTCTTGCTGATCATGTCAACAAGATGGATTACGCTATGAAACGTCGCTTTATCCTGGATGGTATGAACGAAAAAGAAAAGCAAAATCTACGTGAACTACTGGAAACCCATAAGCCGGAGCTGTGGGAGAACTCTCCGGAAGAGTTGAAAGAGAAACTGGCATAGCGAGGTTTGCTTACTTAAAGTTTTAAGGGCAAAAGTGAACGGAATGTGAAATTTTCAGTCGTTTATTGATTGCCGTATTGAGACTGGGCTAAAATGAAAACGTATATTATACACATCTATTACTAGGACACGTAAAAGGGGAAGCGAACGAACACGTTCGGCTTCCCCTTTTACAATGCGGAGGCAAGGACAAAATGTTTTGTCTGTCTCCCTAGTTCCAGAATTTAAGCTTGTCCCAGAATGACTTCTCCTTCTTGGGTTCTTCTTTTTTCTCCGCTTTTGGTGCTTCATAGTATTCCTTCGGTTCTGAACCGGGAATGAAATACATTAGCTCCTGTTGTTTAGAATCCTGGCTTGCCAGTTTTCCGCTTCCTGTATCGACATATATGGGGACAACCCCAGGCGGAACCGGGAAGACAGAGGCTGGTTTTTCGGCGAGCGCCTGTTCCATAAAGCTGGCCCAAATAGGTGCGGCCTGACGTGCGTCGGCGAAGCTGTCAATTTTGCGGTTATCGTCATATCCGACCCAGACAGCAGCAGCCAATTGTGGCGTAAATCCTCCAAGCCATGCGTCATAATCGGTTGTTCCGGTTTTCCCGGCAACAGGCCGGTGCAGCTGGCTGCGTACTCGTTGACCGGTTCCGCCAGGCTGGAATACTTTTTCCATCATATGCGTTAGCAGGAAGGCGTTCTCTCTGCTGATTACCTGTTGTACCTCGGGCTGTGTCTCTACCAGCGGTTTGCCTTCTCTATCCAGAATGCGCAGAATAGCGAGTGGCTCGGCTTTTTGTCCTTGATTGGCAATTGTTGCAAACATGCGGGCCATCTCTAGCGGCATAACCGGATTGCTGCCGAGTGCAAGCGAAGGCAGCGGCTGAAGCGGTGAATCTATCCCTAATCGTTTAGACATATTCAGCATTTTGTCAGGGCCGATGGTTAGATGGGTCTGCACAGCATATATATTGTCCGAACGGGCAATGGCTTCGCCCATCGTAATATAGTCATGCATATACTGATCACCGTAATTTTTCGGAATGTACGTCTCATTATTACCTAACGTAAAAACGGTTGGTTCGCTCTTAATTTTCGTTAGTGGCGTAAATCCGTTTTCCAGTGCGGCCAGATAGAGTGCGGGCTTTAACGCGGAGCCAGGTTGACGGCGAGCCGTTGTACGGTTGAATTGGCTTTTCGTATAGTCGCGTCCGCCCACCATTGCACGTATATAACCGGTCTGCGGTTCGATTGCCACAAGTGCCGCCTGTAGATCACGGTCTTTCGGTAAATACTTCTGTACAGCTGCTTCTGCTTTTTGCTGCATGGCCGGATCAAGTGTTGTATAAATTTTCAGCCCGCCATGCTCAATTGCTTCTTCGTCTAAACCATACTTTTCTTTCGCCAGTTTAACTACATAATCACGAAAGTAAGGTGCAATCGTCTTTCCTTTACCATCCTCTGGTGAAACGAATGTGAGCGACTGGGCGAATGCTTCATTTGCTTGCTCGCGCGTAATATACTGCTCGTTTACCATCATATCCAATACAATGCGTTGCCTGTTTTTGGCGGCCTCCATATTGAGGAAAGGCGAGAAAAAACGGGGACCTTTCGGGATACCTGCCAGCATGCTTGCTTCGGCCAGTGTCAAATCACTTGCATTTTTGCCAAAATACGTTTTAGCAGCGGCCTGAATGCCATATGCAGCATGACCGTAATAAATCTGATTCAAGTATAGTTCGAGAAGCTCTGGCTTGGTGTAATTTAATTCTAGTTGAATGGTGAGTAATGCTTCCCTGTATTTCCTCATCCATGTTTTGTCATGATTAAGGTACAAATTACGGGCAAGCTGCATCGTAATTGTACTGGCACCCTCTACCTTGGACATATGCCGCAAGTCTGTCAGTGCCGCTCCGGCGATACGTTTTATATCAAAGCCGGGGTGCTCATAGAATTTGCGGTCCTCGATAGCGATAGATGCCTGCTGTACGTATTTAGGAATTTGCGCAAGCGGCAGAAAAACGCGATTTTCCCCTTCATAAAGAGTTGCGATAACGGCATTGTCCGCCCCGTAAATCGTGGTTGTTTCATTAATATCTGTTTTGGGCAGCGGTTGGGAACGCAGATACAGAACGAATAATGAGAGCAACGCTGCCAGAACAACCAGTGTGATGAGCAGCCAGCGTGCCGTTTTTCCAGCGATCCGCAGCCAGCGGATAAGCTGCTCCTCCTGTTTGATTTCCAATGTGAAGACCTCCCTATGCCTTCTACTATCTTGCAGTATTAGTATAGGGAAATCTAGTAAAATCTATACGTGCGCATTATTTGTGAAGAGAAAGAGGAGGTTGGTGCGCCCTGCGCTCCGGCAGAAGAAAGGCCAGTGTGTCTTCTCCTACCTCCTACCACAAAAGTTTGATTATTTTAACTCAAAGTGTTTAGGAAGATCGTAAAGTTTGGGTAATATAAAAAAATGAATGCTTGCTTTTTGAAATGAGTCCTATATAATTTACTTGTTTTAGATAATTATCATTGAGACTGCTTGCAAAAAACATTGCTTCCTACAAAAGTGCAGGAAGTGAAAGGAGACTGGAAACAATGGGTGGATTCTGGTTTACAGAGAAGCAAACCGAGAATTTTGGTATTACGATTAAAATCAATAAAACTTTACATACAGAACAAACCGAGTTCCAAAAGCTTGATATGGTGGAAACAGAAGAATTCGGCAACATGCTGTTCTTAGACGGTATGGTTATGACATCGCAGAAGGATGAATTCGTTTACCATGAAATGGTGGCCCATCCGGTCTTGAATACACACCCGAATCCAGAAAATGTGCTGGTAGTCGGCGGCGGAGACGGCGGTGTAATTCGTGAAATTATGAAACATGAAAAAGTGAAAAAAGCTACGCTCGTTGACATTGATGGCAAAGTTATTGAGTATTCCAAGAAATATCTTCCTGAAATTGCTAGTGAACTCGATAATCCGCGCGTAGAGGTTAAAGTAGATGACGGTTTTATGCATATTGTTAAAAGTAAAAATCTATACGATGTAATTATGGTTGATTCTACAGAACCGGTCGGACCGGCGGCTCCACTGTTCGAACGCGGCTTCTATCAGGGGATTTATGAAGCGTTGAAAGAGGATGGCATGTTTGTCGCTCAGACGGATAATCCTTGGTTCAAAGCTGACTTGATCCGTAAAGTTAACAAAGATATTAAAGAAATTTTCCCGGTTGCAAAAGCGTACTATGCCAACATCCCGACATATCCGAGCGGTATGTGGATATTCCAAATCGGTTCGAAGAAATATGATCCGGAAGCTGTTGACGTAAACAGCATTCCAGAGCGTGAAACGAAGTATTATACGCCGCGTCTGCATCATGCGTCGTTCATACTTCCAAAATTCGTGGAAGATTTAGTGAAATAAGGAGGAGTCAGCGTGCACTTTTTCAATCCATCTTATAGTGGTCATGCGTTCTTTGAAGCGCAAAGCACATATGAAGACGCTCGGGCGGTTATTTATGGCATGCCCATGGATTGGACGACCAGCTTCCGTCCTGGCTCCCGTTTCGGTCCGACACGTATCCGTGAGGTGTCAATTAATTTGGAGGACTACAGCCCATATGCCGACCGCGAATTGGGCGAGGTGCCGTACTTCGATGCTGGCGATATCCCGCTCCCGTTCGGTAGTGCACAGCGCAGCCTAGACGCTATCGAAGAATACGTACGTAAAATTGTAGCTGATGGCAAATTCCCAATCGGGCTTGGTGGTGAGCATCTCGTCAGTTTGGCTCCGATTAAAGTAATGGCCGAGAAATATCCTGATTTAGTAGTGGTCCATATTGATGCCCATACGGATTTACGTGAGGAGATGGAGGGTGAAGCGCTGTCTCATTCCGCGATTATCCGTCGAGCACTTGATTATGTAAAGCCGGAGAATGTATATCAATTTGGTATTCGTTCTGGATTGAAGGAAGAATTCGAATTTGCGAAGGAGCGTATGCATCTTCATAAATTCAAAGTAATTGAGCCGCTAAAAGAATGCCTTGAGGAATTGAAAGGGCGTCCGGTATACGTCACATATGATATTGATGCGGTAGATCCGGCATTCGCTCCGGGAACAGGAACGGCTGAACCGGGCGGCATCACATCTGCTGAAGCAATTGAATCCATCTACCTGTTGTCCGAGCTTAACATTGTCGGCTTTGATTTGGTGGAGGTAGCACCGGTGCTTGACCAATCCGAGAGAACGCAAATTCTTGCATCCAAGATGATTCGTGAAGTTATCCTTACAATGGTAAAGTAAAGTGATGAATAAGAGGAGTGCGGTCTATAGATGGGCCGCACTTTTCCTTTAGTGGATAAGAAAGCCACATCTACTTTCTTAATAATAAGGAAAAGCAGGAAAAGGGAAGGCCTGTCTTGCGTCAGCTTAGCGATATCTCGTAGAATAGAGGGATAACAGAAATTGAAATATTCAGGTGATACAATTGGGCAAGCCTCCCGTGCAGGAAGTTAGCATTGAACTAATCAGCGAGTCTTCACTTGGAACGTCCCCCTCCGATATACACAAAGCAGCCTATTCGGGGCAGCTTTATTTTATGAACGGAACCTGGTACATAAAGTATATTGAACAGGAAGAAGAGGGACAAACGAATGCAACCGTTAAAGTGAAGGAAGATGAGATTGTCGTCATTCGTAACGGACTTGTGTCGATGCGCCAATCATACCGTCCCGGCATAAAAACGAGTGGTTCGTATGTCAGTCTGGCGGGTGAGATGTCGATGGATACTGATACGAGGGATATCCGACTTCATTATGATGAAGAAGGATACCTTACGGCAGCAGTTTGGGTATACGATTTGCATTTGAATGAACAAAACATCGGGCGATATACGGTACAGTGCCGGCTTACCCGCTTATCATGCAATACATATTAAGGAGGATTATTGTGAGTGTAGTAGAACAAACCAAAAGTAAAATTATTGAGCAGATTAAACAAGCCGTCATAGCGGCAGGTATCGTCGAAGCGGAGCAAATTCCGGACTTTGCACTGGAGTTGCCAAAGGATAAACAGCATGGCGACTACGCAACGAATGTAGCGATGCAATTAACGCGTATTGCACGCAGAAATCCGCGTCAGATTGCTGAAGAAATCATATCCGGCTTTGATAAGCAGGCAGCCAGTATTTCCAAGATTGAGATTGCAGGTCCCGGTTTCATTAACTTCTATATGAACAATAGCTATCTTACCGGCGTTATCGCTCAGGTTATTGAAGCAGGAGAAGCGTATGGCCGTACAGATTCAGGAAAAGCGAAGAAGGTGCAAGTCGAATTCGTTAGTGCTAATCCGACAGGAAGCCTGCACCTGGGTCATGCCCGCGGTGCTGCTTTCGGAGACGCGCTATGTAATGTGCTTGATATGGCGGGGTATGATGTATCCCGTGAATACTATATTAATGATGCAGGCAATCAGATTGTGAACTTGGCCCGTTCTCTTGAAGCACGTTATTTTCAGGCTCTTGGTCAGGATATGGAGATGCCGGAAGATGGCTACTATGGTCAGGATATCATTGAATTCGGAAAAGAATTGGCTGAAAAAGACGGCGATAAATATGCGAAGATGAGTCCGGAGGAGCGTTTCGTATTTTTCCGTAATTGGGGTCGCGATAAAGAATTGGAGAAAATCAAAATCGATCTTGCCGATTTCCGTGTGAAATTCGACGAGTGGTTTAGTGAGACATCGCTCTATGAAACTGGTGCAGTCGAAAAAATCATAGAGACCCTGCGCGAAAAAGGATATGTATATGATAAAGATGGGGCAACCTGGCTTCGCTCGACTGACTTTGGCGACGATAAGGACCGGGTTTTGATTAAGCAAGATGGTACGTATACATACCTGACACCTGACATTGCGTATCATGAAAATAAGTTCAGCCGCGGTTTCGAACAGCTTATTAACATCTGGGGCGCTGACCACCATGGTTATATTCCAAGGATGAAAGCAGCAATGCAGTGCCTTGGACATGAAGCTGAGCAATTGGTCGTGCTGATTAATCAGATGGTTAGCTTGTATCAGGGCGGCGAAAAGGTAAAAATGTCTAAACGTACAGGTAAAGCTGTTACAATGCGTGATTTGATGGAAGAAGTCGGCACCGACGCGACCCGGTACTTCTTTGCGATGCGGAGTCAGGATGCGCACCTGGACTTCGATATGGACCTTGCTGTATCTAAATCCAATGAAAACCCTGTTTTCTACGTGCAATATGCACATGCGCGTATTTGCAGCATTTTTCGTCAGGCTGATGAGCAAGGGATTGCACTGGATATGGCAAAAGCGGATTTCAGCCGCGTGGGGAGTGAGAAGGAAATTGACCTGTTGAAGCATCTGGGCGCATTCCCAGAAGAAGTAGCAGGTGCAGCAGAAGTGCTCGCTCCGCACCGTGTTGTGCGTTATGTACATGAATTGGCTTCGCTTCTGCATAGCTTCTACAACGCAGAGCGTGTAATTACTGAAGATGAAGGGCTTACACATGCGCGCCTAGCCTTGATGAAAGCCGTACAGATTACGATTGTTAACGCGCTGCGTCTCATCGGCGTATCCGCACCAGAGCGTATGTAGATTTCTATATAAGTTACACTTGATATTTTGACATGATAATGTGGTTGGAAGTAGGAAATTCGGAAAAAAGAAGAGGTTGGCTGCGCCCTGCGTTCTGGCAGAAGAAAGGCCAGTGTATCTTTTTCTGACCGTGCCCACCCACCGCCCTTCCGTCTTTTCCTACCTCCTACCACAAAAGTTTGTCGATTTATCAAACCAGATGTATATAGAAAGCAGTGACAAGTTTTTATATGGGTTATTTTTTTTATAGCAGGAAAACAAAAAAAGAGATAGAATATTCACTATAGGAGTGTGATTTTATTTTGTGAAATACATCTGACTGAACAGTCATTCACAAAGAGGCGGAAACGTGCTATTATAAATATAAATATTTTTCGCCATAGTCAGATTATTTTGCGGATAAGAAGGAGTGAGAAACCAATGGAGATATTGCCGCTAATTAACCTTATTGTATTCTTTGCGGTTGTCGGCTATGCGGTGTATTTGTTTGCGCACCTTGTCT
>NZ_KE952816.1 GCF_000466385.1 Aneurinibacillus aneurinilyticus ATCC 12856 | reverse complement strand
TCACCAAGTTCGTGCATCTTCTCCGTGTCAATGTTACCCAACGCCATAATGGAGTTTAGCGTGTTAAACAGGAAGTGAGGATGGATTTGCGCCTGCAGGTAGGCTGCCTCCATACGCAGCCGCTCGTTGACGGATTGCTTTAATGTCGTTAGCGACCAGATGCGGGATCTTAGTTCCAGAGCATCGACCGGCTTGGTAACATAATCGTTTGCTCCAGACAAAAACCCGGCGTAAATGTCTGTCGGCTGGCTGCGTGCCGTCAGTAGCAAAACCGGAAGCTCCGAAATAGAGAACCGTTCCCTGACTCTTCGTGTCAGCTCATAGCCAGACATATGCGGCATCATGACATCGGTAATCAACAAATCCCAGCGTTCTGTACCCAGCAATTCCAGTGCTTCCCGGGTCGATGCAGCCGACCTGATGTTGTAGGGCTCCGCCGAGAGAATGCTGACGAGCACCTTCAGGTTGACGGGATCATCATCAACAGCCAGGATGTTTATTTTCCCGTCAGTAAAGGGGGATAACGGGGATTGCAGCGGCCATGCGCTGGTTAACGCATCTGAAAAGCTTACACTGATTGCTACTTCCTCGCTTGTGTCAGCCTGTTGCTGAAGCCGATTTTGCACGAGTGGACGGTCTGATGGAGCGGCCAGCGGAAGCGCAAAACTGAATACGGATCCTTTGCCCGACTCGGAACGGACCGTCAGTTCACCGCCATGCAGCTCTACCAACTGCCTGCATATGCTTAGACCAAGACCGATTCCCCTTCCATCAGTTATTCCATGGGCCCCTTGCTCATAGGGCAAAAATATACGAGCCTGCGTCTCCTTATCCATGCCGGCTCCGGTATCGGACACATAGATGACAGCCTGTCCGTTTCTGATTCTGGTAGATACGGTAATCGTTCCTTCCTCGGTGTATTTGAGCGCGTTATGCAGTAAATTAAATAAAATTTGTACAAGCCTTTTTTCATCTGCCAGGACAGGCGGCATTGATTCTGCAATTTCTATCTTGAGTTGAATAGGCTTGCTGTCGGTCATAAATTGGAGCATGTCGATGACACCGGAGGCGACCGATTGAATAAACAAGGGCTCCCTTTGTAGCCGAATAAGCTTGTCCTGAAGCCGCACGACATCGAGTAGATCATCCAGCATATGCGACATCCGGCGGCTGATCGTGATGAGCAGCTCCATATCCTTGAAGCTTTTTCTGTCCATCGCCTGTTGCTCTTTTACTGCAACGGTCTGGGCGATATTCATAATGGCATGCAGCGGTGTTCTCAGTTCGTGTGACGTATTGGCGAGAAATTGGTCCTTCAGTTTATCTGCCTTTCTCAACTGCTCGTTAAGCTTGGCGTTTTCCTCGGAATTGCGGAAGTACCGTTTAAAACCGTAGGCCGAAAAACCGAGAATGGCCACGATAATATCGATGGGGTAGTAGACGCTGCTTATCTTTGCATCACAATTAAACATGCCCCAAACGACATTGGATACAATACTCATAGTAGCAAGTAACAGAAAGACAGAGTCAGGTTGATTTTTGGCAAACATGCTACCGATTAGATAGACAAACCAGGCCAAAGGAAACAAGTAAAGAAAAGCGAACACTTTATCTGCCATTGAATAATAAATGAGCGATGCCGGTGCTATCAGTAGAAATACTGAGTAGAGGCCTAACACAATAACATACGTGTAGAACAGCCTGGCCCCTGTTATATGTTCAGAGAAGTTTCTAGCCAGCAACAGAGCAAAAAAGGACAGCCATATGTAAGAGAGCAACTTGATTTTTAGAGCCCAGGTGTAATTCAACGGCAACCAGAGCAATAGTAAACTATCATGCTCAGACACAATAGAGAGACTAATAGACACTAACAGCAGAAAGAACATAAGAAATGTCTTCTGCCTTGGACTGAACATATACAATAGGATAGCGTATAAGCCATGCAGCAGTAGGATGATGAAGGTCACAAGTTGAAAGCCAATAGAATACCAGCGTTCGGTGTCAATGGCAGCCTGTGAACCAAAGCGGATAGACTTGACAATACCACCATTTAGCGGTTGATCAAAATTGGCTACACGCACAAGCAGCTCGATTTCCTTCACATTGTCCGCCGTATAGGATGCGGTATAAGAGACTGCCTTTGGCCTGTACGTTTGGGCTTGCTCTGCAGGCAATCCGATTCCAGGTTCTGCCTTACCATTAATTTCAACGATGGAAGCAGCTTGAATTTGCTGAATCCAGAACGTATATGGCTGGTTTAGCGGCTGATCGACCAAAATGCGCAGTCGGTACGTCCCGTAGCCAAACGATGAGTCCGATTCTTTCGATAAGGCATTGCGCCAATCTCCTGGAACTTGAACATAATGCGGCTGAGCAACGATTGAGCGCATTATGTCTTTATGTGAGATGAATGCCTCAGGGTAAAACTCCCACTCGCCGTTCAATGGAATGGATCTGGAATTCTCGAAGTTCCAGCCGCGCATGTCAAGTACGCCTTGAGTTGCACGAGGATGTTCCGGCGTAGCAACAATTATGAACCAGAACCATCGTAGACCGAGTAGGATAGAGAGAAATACCATAATGATTGTAATTTGTTTTAGGAAAGTATAATTTCGTAACCATATCATAAACGTTAAATTCGACACAATTTCCACGGCACCTTTTTTTTCTGATAAACATCACTATCTTATGGCAGATGGTGCTTTGTTTAAAAAAATAATAGGCTCTTCTGAAAACAAAAAACGAAGAACGAAGAAGAGATCGTTTATTTGTTTGAAATCGAGGTTATATAAATTACCACCCTTGATTTAATATTTGTAAAAAGATTTGATCAGTTCATATTTTTTATTTCACTAAAATACCCGTTAGCTCAATAAGTAAAGCAATATTTTTGCCACAATTCGATACTGCTAAACTCTCATTTAGTCTCGAATGATTCCATGGCTTGTTGCCAGCAACACTTCTTTACCTTTTTGGTTACGATATACTGACTTTATTTCGACCTTTTTAAAGCCTTCCATTTGTTCAACCTTTGTAAGCGTTAGTTCGCAGGTAATTGTATCTCCAGTAAAAACAGGCCGAATAAATTCGTTTACCATTTCTCTTGCGATGTAATTTAAATCACCACCAATTTTAGTTCCTATACTTGCAGTAAATAAACCATAAACCATTAAACGACCTTTTTCATCGTGTTTCATATGATGGTTGCCCTGATCTCCGGACAAAAGTGCAAACTGCAAAGTATCTTCTTCAGTAAAAGTTCTCTCCCAATGTAAAAACGGCCCCTGTTTTAATGTTTATATAGGCTCCTCTCTTTGGTTTGAAATATTCTGTATTTTTTGTTATAACATAGTTTGTAAATGAATATTCATTCGTTTTTCTTATTGAACTAACCTGCTTCGTTTGTGCAATAAGAAAAAAACGAATCTCCAACCAGGCGATCTCGTATAAATTTAATGCGACTGAATTGTTTCAGGAGGTGCTTTGATGAAGCAATCCCTAACCGGAAGGGGAGACTACGGTATTGACGCCCCTATCGTTGTACGCAATTTGCTGCTCATGGGAGCCATGTTTCTTCTTATTGGTGTTACGCTTTTTTTCATTTTTCCGGAACGGCTGAAATGGTTGGGGGTGACGATTGGCTCCGTTTTTCTGTTCTCCTTTTTGGTCGTTACGGCGGAGGCCTTGTACATGGTATGGAGCAGCAAAGTAGGGAAGTTTCGCATGAGGGAGAAACTGCTAGATCTTGTTGCAATGCGCGGTGATGAGAGAGTGCTGGATGTCGGCTGTGGTCGGGGACTTGTGCTAAATGCGGCGGCTCAAAGGCTTTCCACGGGAAAAGCTATCGGCATCGATATTTGGAACACACGGGATCAGTCGGGAAATCATCCCGAAGCGACGATAGCAAACGCTCGGACGGAAGGGGTGGCTGAACGTGTGGAGATTGTGGATGGCGATGTGCGGAGGATGCCGTTTGAGGACAACGATTTCAATATCGTCGTTTCCAGTCTGACCATTCATAACATTCCCAATGCTGATGATCGGCTCCAAGCTTTAAGCGAAATTATGCGTGTATTGAAGCCTGGCGGTCGTTTCGCAATCCTAGATTTCCAACATGTAAGGGAATATGCGGATATGTTCAACCAACTTGGGGCACACGATGTGCAGATTGTCGGACCGTACTGGTTGATGTTTCCGCCAGTTCGGATCGCAATAGGACGAAAAGCGAAGGAGTCGTAACGGATGAGGTAGTGGATGTGAGAAGCGATTTTGTTCTTGTCAATATAGCTTAAAAGTTTAACTTCCCTCCGAAAGAAGTCTCCCACTTCT
>NZ_KE952815.1 GCF_000466385.1 Aneurinibacillus aneurinilyticus ATCC 12856 | reverse complement strand
ACCTTCTTTCTTCCACCTTATGGATAATCAATAGACGTGTTCAAATACAGCGGCACATGTTGCATACAAGACCAATTCTCCTGCATATATTCAAATGCTTCGCGCATCTTTTGCATATACATGCCTCCTTATTGTAATTTCCTTCCCCATTTTGTTGGAAACAACGCTGGTTGCCTTCCTTCTCCTATGATATAATTCCCGTGTATATGGACTTAAAACCTAGGGAAGCGGGTGGGTGCGCTTATGATGAGAGTAAAAGATTTAATGACACCGGGTGTAATTACAATCGCTCCGGCCACAACAATTCAAGAAGCGGAAACTATCATGAAAGAGAAAAATATCCGTCGCCTTATCGTCGTCGAACAAGAAAAAGCGGTCGGCATTATCGTGCATCGCGAAATGATTATTTCGCTCCAATCACCAACTATCTTGAAAGAAACACCTGTAGAATGGATTATGACAAAAAACCTGATTACAATACAACCTGATGCGCCAATTACTGAAGCGATTCAAACGTTGCGCAAGCATAAAATTAACTCGCTTCCGGTAGTAGAAGATGACAATCTAGTCGGTATCATTACTGTCGTTGATTTGCTACATGAACTTACGCGCCGTCTGGAAGCTGAAACAACCGTATAAAAAATAATTGTAGTAAAACAAAAAACAAATAGACAAGATGTGTTATAATACATACAAGCTACACTGAAAAATTTCTATCGAATGGAGCTGCTATTCCTGCATAGCCTATGGACAAGCAAAAGAGGCTCCGTAATGAAAGGTGAACGGAGCGGGATTGCCGCTCCGTTTTTTGCTGTGCCCAACCGGAATTCACTTTATAACCATGCTTTTAAGAACAAATGCCACATTAGCCGGACGCTCCGCCAGACGACGCATAAAGTATGCGTACCAATCGTTGCCGTATGGGACATATACACGCATTTTGTATCCTTCCTGTGCAAGTGACAGCTGTAGCTGCGTACGGATACCGTACAGCATTTGAAACTCGAAGCGCGTATGAGGAATATCATATTTTGAAACGAGTCGCTTCGTATAGTCGATGATATGCTCATCATGGGTGGCAACAGCCGTATAGCTTCCACTTACTAGGTGCTGTTTGATAATACGCTTGTAGTTGTTATCAACATCCCTTTTAGCCGGATACGCGACTTTAGGAGATTCTTTGTATGCTCCTTTTACGAGCCGAAGCGGCACATTCTGTAGCGCTTTTATATCCGATTCGGATCGGTACAAATAAGCCTGAATAACCGTGCCGACATTATCGTATTCCTTTCTCAATTCATGGAGCATAGTCAATGTCTGCTGACAATGGCTATAATCTTCCATATCAATACGGACAAAATTGCTATATTGTTTTGCGCATTCCAGGATACGGCACATATTCTCATGACACATGGTAGCGTCAATATCAAGTCCGAGCTGCGTCAATTTTAGTGACAGATTGCTATCCACGCCTGCCTGATGTATCGCATTTAGTGTCTTTATACAGTAATCAGCAGATTCTATCGCTTCTTCGCGGCTACGTACAAACTCCCCCAGATGATCCAACGTGCAGGCCAACCCCTGTGCATTCAATTCCTTTACCTTACTGATCGCTTCCCGAATCGTCTCCCCGGCTACAAAGCGACTTGCTCCATAACGTAAACCCCATTTTTTCGCCGCACGATTCATCGAGGAATTTCGCGAGAGGAACAACAAGAAACGTTTTATTGCAGTCTCCAGTATCATTGCTCGTTTTCCCCCCTGTAGCAGTACAAGAGAATTGCGCTTTTTTGTTTTCGGCAGTATAATAACAATGGTAAAGCGTTTACAACTTTGTAAACCCTCATCTTTTTATTGTACATATGTGTTAAATCTGTAGATTAGGTGGACACGCATGCAAAATCAACCTTTTTCTTTTTATAACCCTTTTCTTTATGAGATTATGCAACCGAATTCTTTTTTGCCTCCCTATGCTTATAAAGTACAGGCAAAAGAATCGGCCCGCTTGTTTGACATCATTTCAGCAAACCCTGAAGTAACCACTATCGAAGTGCTATCAGATGCGAATGAATCAATCGGATACGTATCGGCGGAAGCTATTGTGCTAGCCTCCACACGCGCACTCAGGGAATGTTTTGCGTTTTATAGCAACATTTTGCAGACGGTTGACGATTCCCTGACAATCGTCAACGCCGAAGGAACTGTGATTAATTGGAATAAACAAGCCGAAGCGATGTACCAAATTCCATCAGAAGATATTTTGCACCATCATATTACGCGTCATTTCAAAAAAGATGCAGTTATGCTACTCAAAAGCATTCATGACGGCTCATCCATTACCCGGCATTACAATCAGCCACGCGCAGGAACTCATGTATTGGTCAACACATCGCCCGTGATGCTGAACGGACAGATTATCGGAGGCATTTCCGCCGAAAAAGACATTAGCGATGTGGTGCGCTTGCATGACCAGCTTTCGAATACAACCGCACATCTGCATGATTTGGAAACGGAGCTATACGCGGAACAGCAAGAAGATCCCTTCTATAAAATTAAGGGGCGCAGCGCAGCAATTATGCAGGCTATACAATTAACGAGAAAGGTTGCTCGTACAGATGCCACACTTCTTATTACCGGGGAATCCGGCGTGGGTAAAGAACTATTCGCCGAAGCGGTACACCGTGCAAGCCCACGGGCAAGCGGCCCTTTTATTGCGCTTAATTGCGGAGCGATTCCGGCAGCATTGTTTGAAAGCGAGCTGTTCGGCTATGAAAAAGGGGCTTTTACTGGGGCCATTCATGAAGGAAAGAAAGGAAAAATGGACGCGGCCGAGGGCGGTACCCTGTTTCTGGATGAAATCGGGGAGCTTCCGCTTGATCAGCAGGTCAAGCTGCTGCGTGTCCTGCAGGAAAAGCAGTTCTATCGCGTGGGTGGACATAAACCTATCGCGACAGATGTACGCATCGTAGCAGCGACAAATCGAGACCTTGAAACAATGGTAGAGGCAGGTCAATTCAGGCAAGATTTATTCTACCGTCTCAACGTAGTCTCGGTACCTATTCCCCCACTGCGTGAACGAAAAGAAGACATCCCGGAGCTGGCTCAACTATTTCTTAAGGAATTCGCCGTGAAATATGGAAAGCCACTCCCTGAATTGGCATCCAAAACACTCATTTTACTGCTCGACTATACATGGCCAGGCAATATCAGGCAATTGCGAAACCTGATGGAGAGACTTGTTATTTTAACAGACCAGGAACGAATCGAACCTGAACATCTGCCTGAAGGCTATCAGCCAAATCACTTGCCTTTTGCAGACCAAACGCCAACGGCAAGACCGCTTGCAGCCCGCAGCGAGTATGATGAACTGGTAGAAGCGCTCCGTACCACGTATGGCAACAAATCCGCGGCTGCACAACTGCTCGGCATTTCACGTGTAACACTATATAACCGAATGAAAAAATATAACATGGAAAAAGGATAACAATTAGCTTTCTTTTTCGCTTGTCATGTGCGTCTTTCAAGTAAAACGGTCGGAAAAAAGCAAGAAACATTTACAGTGACATCTACTTTCTTATTCATTACAAAAGGGCAAGGAAACGTTATATCCCCTGCCCTTTTTATCTCTTCCCACTCTATTCCCTTAAAATGCTGCGCGAATAATCTCTTTTACGTCTTCGAGCGTAGCTTTGCGTGGATTGGTAAGCGCACATGCATCTTTCATCGCATTCACTGCCAATAGCTCAATATCTTCCTCTTTGGCACCCAGCTCGGCAAAACCGGAAGGAATGCCTACATCACGCGCCAGCATTACGATAGCATCCAACGCCCGCTCCGCTGCTTCGCGCATGGATAAGCCATCAATATTCTCTCCCATCGCTTCTGCAATATCAGCAAAGCGATCGGCACGGGAGATGAGGTTAAACCGCTCAACATGCGGCAGAAGAATGGCATTGCAGACGCCATGCGGCAGATTATAAATACCGCCAAATTGATGGGCAATCGCATGAACATATCCTAATGAAGCATTGTTAAATGCCATACCGGCAAGGAATTGGGCATATGACATATTTTCACGTGCCTGCAGGTTTTCACCGTTCGCTACCGCGACCCGCAGATTCCGGCTAACCAGACGAATCGCCTGAAGGGCGCATGCATCGGTGACGGGTGTGGCGGCCGTCGACACATACGCTTCTACCGCATGGGTAAGTGCGTCCATTCCAGTTGCTGCGGTAAGTCCTGCTGGTTTTTTTACCGTCAGCAGCGGGTCATTAATAGAAACTGTTGGAGTAACATGCTTGTCCACAATCGCCATCTTCACTGAACGGGACGTATCAGTAATAATACAAAACCGCGTCATCTCACTTGCCGTTCCTGATGTTGTATTCACCGCAAACAGCGTTACCATTGGCAACTTTGAACGATCTACGCCTTCATAGTCATGAATTCTACCGCCATTCGCTGCAACCAGTCCGACACCTTTGGCACAATCATGCGAGCTTCCTCCGCCAAGCGAGATAATACAATCGCAATTCTCTGCCTGATAGGCTGCTAATCCTTCTTCTACGTTCCGGTCGGTCGGATTCGGTTCGGCACCCGGGAAAATCGCAACCGAAAGCCCTGCTTCTTCTACATACGCCGCAATTTGATCCGCTACTCCAAATTTGTGGAGTCCTGCGTCTGTTACAATGAGCGCTTTTTTCTTGCCGTACGACTTCATACGTTCGCCGATTTCTTTTGCTGCTCCCATCCCCATCAAATTCACTGTTGGCATATAAAATCCGAACACTTGGCTTTCCATCGTATCCTCTCCCTTTTCTCAACAAATATGAAGCGCTTTCTTTTCTTATTGCAATACTGCCTATCTTCTTCTACTATAAAAATAAGGGGCTGAAGTAACTTCCGGTGTCCCTCCTTTCTATACTGCATCCGTTATCTAAACCATCGCAAAGTTTATGCCAATTTTTCAGATTAATCTAAATAGTGAACTATTACCGATAGTACGCCAGAAAATATGACACTATACTTTTGGTCATACGCTAATTTGTGAGTATAAGCAACAAAATTCTGGCTGAATGTGCCGATTTTTCGGCAAATACAGCCGATTTTTCGGGAAACGGAGGAGTAACGATGCGAATTTCTAAATTTGCCGCACCGGAAATTATTTTTGGTTGGGGTGCCCTGCAGCAGGTAGGAGAATGCTGTAGGCGCATCGGGGCCAATAATGTATTTATCGTCAGTGATCCAGGTGTGACGGAAGCCGGCTGGACAGAACAAATTCTCGCTGCCTGCCGCTCCAGCGGACTTTCCCATGGGCTGTTCTACCATATTACCTCAAATCCAAAAGATTATGAGATTGAAGAGGGGGTACAGCGCTATCGGGCAAGTGAATGTGATGCTGTGCTCGGCATTGGTGGAGGCAGTGCCATGGATGCCGCTAAAGCGATTGCAATTGTCGCCACCAACGGGGGAACGATTCATGATTTCGAAGGGGCTGATAAAATTAAATCCCCGCTTCCCCCCCTGTTGATGGTTCCCACCACGGCCGGATCAGGTTCCGAGGTCTCCCAGTTCTCCGTCATTATCGATTGTTCGCGCAAAATTAAAATGACGATCGTATCCAAATCTCTTGTTCCTGACATTGCTATTATTGATCCGCAAACACTTGTGACAAAAAACGCCGACCTGACTGCTGAAACCGGTATGGATGTATTAACCCATGCGATTGAAGCATATGTAAGCATAGCAGCGACACCGCTTACGGATGTGCAGGCGCAAAACGCCATCTCACTTGTTGCCAAGCATTTGCGTGCTTCGACCGCCTCACGTACAAACCGTGAAGCCAAAATGGCCATGTCAATGGCCAGCTTACAGGCAGGACTTGCCTTCTCCAATGCCATCCTTGGTGCAGTGCATGCGATGGCCCATGCACTTGGAGGCTATCTGGACATGCCCCACGGTAAACTGAATGCCATTCTCTTGCCTTACGTAATGGAATATAATTTCTTGGCCGCACCGGAAAGGTTTATGGATATTGCGTCACTTATGGGACAAAATGTCAACGAGATGACGGCGGCGGATGCCGCTCGCCTATCCGTCCGCCATGTTCGGCAGCTTGCATCAGATATTGGTATTCCTACTCGCCTATCGGATATTGGTTTTACGGAAAATCTGGTGTCAATCATGAGCAAGGCGGCAAGTGAAGATGTTTGTCTTATCACAAATCCCCGCGACATTGATACGGAAGATATTGAAACAATTTTTCGGCAGGCGTTATAAGGAGTGATTCCATGAGCAGGACAAAGCAAGATATTATTGCGCTTTTAACCGGATTGGAATCTTCCAAGCGCAACTACTATACGGAATTGAAAAAACATCTGCGGCAGATCGAAAAGAAAAATATGCAATTAGAAATCATCAATCAGGTCGTTAAAAGCTTTAATGTCGATATGTCACTGGATGACATGCTGGAAAATGTGGCGGACAAATTGAAGGAAATCTTCGCGCTCGACTGCCTCTCCCTATCCTTATTCGAGAACGGTCAACTTATCGTCAGCAATTTCTTTCCACGCAATCAAGCCGCTCTTCTGCCAGGAACCGTGCTTCTGCCTGAGCGATCACTATGCTGGAAAGCGCTAAACGATAAACAGGCGTGCTATCATACCTCTCCTCCAGCTGGTGAAGACATTCGCTATTTGGAAGAAGCCATTTTCATCGGTACCCAAATTACTGAAACAGTGTTCGTCCCGCTATTCAGCAAAAAGCGCCCGATCGGTGTGCTGAGCGTCGGAAGCGCTTCGTCCGGTGCGTATAATGATTCAGATTTGCTTTTTCTTCAGCAAGTAGCCGATCAGCTCGCTGTTTGTATTGAGAATGCCCGGCTATATAACGAGGTATTACAAAGCAAACGCGAATGGGAACGAACCTTTAGTGCTGTAACCGATATGCTTCTGTATGTGGATTTGGATTTTCGCGTTGTCCGTTTCAACCAGGCTGTTCTCGAATTTCTCGAGCTTACGGAAGAGTCAGTATACGGGAAGAAATGCTATGAGCTGCTCCAGGCTTCTTCTCATGACTGGTCGTCCTGTCCACTGACTGAATGCTACCAGACAAAACAGACCGCATACCAGCAGCTCCCCCTTATCGGCAACCGAATTTGCGATGTGTTCGCTTATCCCATTCTTGCTGAGGATTCTGCTATGTACGGAGTGATTCTTTATATAAAGGACGTTACAAAAAAGCTGCACATCGAGGCGCAACTCATTCAATCAGGAAAACTTGCCGCCATCGGCGAGATGGCAGCAGGTGTTGCCCATGAATTGAATAATCCGCTTACAGCCATTCTGGGCAATACACAGCTTTTACTGCGGGAGTCCGGGAAGGACAGTCTGGATGCTCGCCTGCTGGACGATATTTTCACCTCCGGGAAACGATGCAAGCTTATTATCCAAAACCTTCTTACGTTCTCCCGTCAGGAAGAATACATGTTTGAACCGTGCTCATTGAATCAGGCCGTACACCAAGTCTTAAGCCTTGTACGCTATCAAATTGAGCGAAACCATATTTCTTTTACGCTAGAATTAGAGTCCAATCTCCCTCCTGTAGAAGGCAATCTACAGCAAATCGAACAAATTATCATCAATCTGCTGTTGAACGCAAAAGATGCTATCCTAACGCAGAATGTCAAAGCCGGACATATTCATATTCGTACAGAAACAAAAGAGAAGGAAGGACAGCCTTATGTCTTCATGCACATTACCGATAACGGCTGCGGAATTGAAGACAAAAACAAAAACGAGATTTTCAACCCTTTTTTCACCACAAAGGCAGTCGCGCAAGGTACAGGCCTTGGCCTTTCAGTAAGTCTTGGAATTGCCCGGGCTCACGGAGGCACAATCGAAGCGGAGAGTAAAAAAAATCAAGGAAGTCGTTTTACCCTAATCCTGCCGACATGCTCTAGTAATGAAACCTGGGAGGAGACACAATGAATGGATTGTTAATCGTAGACGATGAAATACAAGTCCAAACCTTTTTTTCCTACCTGCTCCGTAAAAAAGACATTGCTCTTTCCTTTGCAGGAAATGCTGCTGAAGTAAGTGCCGCACTCGAAAAGTCCACGTATCAGGCAGCCCTTGTCGATTTAAAATTACCGGATAGTAACGGCCTTGATATTCTCAAGACGATTAAAAAACGCATGCCTGCTTGCCGTGTAATTATTATGACCGGATACAGCACAGTCAAATCGGCGTTGGAAGCTATTCGTCTGGGTGCAGAAGATTATATCGAAAAACCGTTTGATGATATTAATGAACTGGAGGCGCTTATCGATAGCCTGTTTACTACTCCGGCTACCCAGCGTCAGACAGACTTAATACAACTGGCAGAGCAAACCGGGTTCATCATCGGTACCAATCCGGATATGTATAATTTACTTTCCCTGGCCTATAAAATCGCTCGCAAAAATATTACGGTACTTATCGAAGGCGAGACAGGATGCGGTAAAGAAGTTCTCGCCCGCTTCCTTCACGAAGCGAGCATGCGAAGTTCTCAGCCATTTGTGGGTGTCAACTGCGGTGCCTTTACGGAAACATTGCTTGAAAGTGAGTTATTCGGTCATGAGAAAGGCTCCTTTACCGGTGCGCTTCATTCGCGTAAAGGTTTATTCGAAGCCGCCAGTAAAGGCACCTTGTTCTTTGACGAAATTGCTGACGCTTCCCCCGCTATTCAGGTAAAGCTGCTTCGCGTACTTGAAACGAGGGAATTCATGCGTATTGGTAGCGAACAAATTCGGCATACGGATGCGCGTATTATCGCCGCCTCCCATGCCAATCTTGAGCAAGAAGTAGAGCGCGGGCGGTTCCGTGAAGATTTGCTATACCGACTTAATGTTGTAAAGCTGGTCGTTCCGCCTCTTCGACATCGAAAGGAGGATATTCCTCATCTTGTGCGGCACCTCATCCGCCGCCAGCATATGAATGAAAATATTTTTGCTCCTGAAACACTTTCCGTCATGCAAGAATACAACTGGCCCGGCAACATTCGGGAATTGGCAAACGTAGTAACGCGGGCGCTTGCATTATCAGATGGGGAATCAGGGCCGATTACACCTGACTACTTGCCCGCATCTATCATAAAACAGCAGACGGTTTCATTTTCCCAAGCCATAGAACAGCCGGCACAAAAAAATCCCGTCCCTCAGCTTTCACTTGAAGAATATGTGGAAGAATGGAAACATGAACTGCTGGCGCAGTGGCAAAACGGCCACAGCATTGATCTGCCTGCCATTATGGAACGGATCAGGGAACTTGAAAAAACGATCGGCACCGCCTTTGTCGGACGAGCATTGAAAGAATCATGGGGAAATCAGCAAAAAGCATCCCGTTTGCTTAATATTAGCGTTCGCAAACTTCGTTACCTGCTGCATGAGAAAGGAAAATAGGCAAATGCACAGGCGGTCAGCATACTTCTGTTAATAAAGAGTACAGTTATCACCTGTTAAGCGTTAATACAGTAGCGGTTCCTGCAAAGGACGGCATACTTATTGTTTTGAATTTTTATTATGACGGAAAGCGCCGGGAATCGCTATATAAATCCCGCCTAAGATTTCGGCATCTGCAAAAAAGAAGAGGTTGGATACGTTCTGCATCCCGGCAGAAAAAAATCGGCGCGCTTTTCCCAACCTCTGACTTTCTCCTTCTTTCTTACCTCTGGCCACAACAGTATGCTCATTCATTAAGTCAGATGTATTATAGAAAGGATTTGCCGAAAAGGTGCAAAATCATTTTTTAGTCATGATTTACAGTGTCGGAATTGCGGAGGAGGATTCACTTGTTTGAAAAGTTATTAGTAATATGCGTATTTACCTTGATTATACATATGATTGATACTTTTGCTTACTCAGTGAGAATCGCCGGTATTCGTACGGGAAAAATCGCGATCGCACTTTCTGTATTCAGCATTATTGTCATCGTATCCAGAACATCCAATATGATACAGGCCCCCCTGACAGGAAGCCTGGTAGACATGGCAAAACACACAGGCGATATTGCCGCTTTGGAAAGCCAATTTCGCGTGATTCTGCTTTCTTCCTCTTTAGGAACTGTACTCGCTGCTCTCCTGCTTCCTACTTTTGTTTCCATGATGTCCAGGGCAATTGTACATTTGGAGATGGCAGGCTCTGTACCCCAACTGGTGAAAAACGTATCCACAGTGCATCATCTAAAAATAGCAAGAAAACACTTTAAGCTTCCACGGCGGGAATCACTATCACGTTTACGTATAGGTGGCGTACCAAAGCGAATTTTGCTCTTAAATATGCTGGCGGCAATGATTTATGCCGATAGCGTCCTGGCCTGCCTATATGCTTCATTGCTTAAACCGGAGTACAGTTCCATTGCACTAACATCCACAGGGCTGATTAACGGTTTTTCCACCATTATTTTAACTGTGTTCCTTGATCCGCAAATCGCGATTTTGACTGATAAAGTCATGAAAGGAACCGAGAAGAAAGACAGCATCAATAAAATGGTCGGCGTCCTGACCCTTTCAAGATTTGTGGGAACAGTCCTTGCTCAGCTGTTCCTCGTTCCGTTTGCTTATTATATCACCTGGCTAAGTCAGCTTTTCGCATGAGTCAAAAACGAATACGAAGAACTGATATTTACCTTGATGTTACAACTTTACCACTTAAAGCATCTATGTATTCTACATAGTAGTCATCCAGTGGAGCGTATACTAGCATTGGCTTTTTCGCTTTCTGATCAAGCATATGCGGCCAAACATACTGAAGCTGTAACGGATGGCTTTCGAGGTATATAGATGCTGCCTTATCCCTGTCAATTTTCTTGCTACTGTCCGGTAGAACGGATTGTAGCGGGATATACAACGAGACCTGCTCTATCTTACCCGTAGCTAAATCAATCCATGCATGGATGGCTCGATTCGTAATGGGTATCCCATCTTTCATTTCAGTAAAACCGACAAGCAAGACATTATTGCTAGGTATCTTACTCTCATCAACCCAATCCGGATACGCCGAGCGTCCCCTATATGAAATCTGTACCTCTTTCACATTCGCGGGTAAATATTTTTTAATAAAGTCTAGCGCTTTAGCGGCGGCAGCTTCTTCCGAAATAGTTCCTGTTTCTTTAAATTTCTCTGCATTATGTACGGATAGGCAGCCGAACTGAAGAACTTCGCCTTTGTCGGTTGTCTGCACAGCATATACCGTGTTATTCTCTGTTGTCCATTCGTATAACTTCGCTTGCTTTACTCCGTCGCCTTCTTCCCTAAAGCGCAGTCCGTTTACTTGAATGCCAAGTTCTGTTTGCAGTAGCTTCTCTGCCTCCTTGGCAGAAGTGATGCGCAATACCTTAGCTTCCCCGTTAACCGGTTTTGTTTCTGTATATTCCTTGTAATCGTCCTCTATAGGATTCCCGGTGACAGCTTCGATCTGCTTTGCCGTCATCCGATATTTTAAGACGGGGTTGACGTTCTCGGGGCCGTTCGGTCCACGTGTAGCTCCTTCTTCTTCATCATAGACCAGTTCCATATTTATCGCCCGCAAAAATGCCTGTTCCGCAGTCTCCCTGGAAATCAAATTTTCCGGCTTGGGAAATGCACTTTTATCCAGATTACCATCATGATTAAACCAGTTTGTTACTTGACCTTCCTGGTTGATATCAACTTGAATAGAATGAGAACCTGCTAACGGAATGCCATTAACCAGCGGAAGAAGAATTACACTTGCATAAGCGGTTACTTTTTCCTTCCCGTCATGCTCAATTGCCATATATCCGCCGTCTCTTATATGAGAAATACGATATTCGTTTTCATTGCCTACAACCTGTTTCAAAAATGCAGTCGCTTTTTCCTCGGCTAATGCATCAGAAGGACGTTTCTCTGACTTCTCGTCTGAATTATACATGTGGAAACCAAGCAAAGTTCCGTCAACTCCGATTTCGGCGGATACCCTAAGTTCGTTTTTAGTGAAGGATAAGCTGTACTTTTCCTGAGATAATAGAGGGTCTTTCCGCTTCTCTATCTCTGCAGGTATTTGCTTGAGTTCCGGCTTATAGGCAATAAGTTTGTCTACTGTTTTTTTCACTGGGCCAGGTAATTCCTGTATCGTTACCGCTGTTTCCTTTTTTTGTATAGCGCTTTCCGTTTGATTCGTTTCAGCCAATACAGTGGGGCTTAACAGCAAACTGCCAGCGAGCATTCCCGATAATAATGCTGATTTTCTCATGTATAGCACGCCTCCTATATGGGATTTTTTACTATATATAGAAGACGTATGTTAGTAAATAAATGTTTCATTTTCCTCATCCTTAAGAAAATCAAAAATAAAATGGAAAAGGGTAGGGGAGGATACCTGTCAAAAGTTTGCTGTGCCATCGCCCGTAAATGTTACATAGAAAGATAGTCACTTCTAGAATCTTGAATAATGGTAGCCATTTGGCGGATTCCCTCCCTAATTTCTAGCAAGGAAGCATATGCGTAGGATAATCGAACATATAACCCTGATTCTTGAGCATAAATTGTACCCGGATTGAGAAGAATTCCTTTATGTATTGCTTTAGTAAAAAGCTCCTTTGTTGATAGCTTTTCATTTATTTTCAACCAAATGAAAAAGCCACCCTCCGGTACATCCCATGTGGCTATATTGCCCATATACATTTCTAATGCTTCCATTGCCGCTGCCTTTCGTATGGTAAGCTGTTCCCTTACAGAGGCTAAATATTGATGATATAAACCACTTTCCAGCCATTCAGCCGCAACTCTTTGGGATATAGAGCCAGAGCCATAATCAGTCTGCATTTTTATATCGGATAATCGTTCAATTACAGGTTCCGGACCGATGATCCAGCCAATTCGCAAGCCTGGACTTAGCGTTTTAGACAAACTACCAATATATAACACGTGCCCATGTCGATCCCTTGCCTTGAGAGGGGCTGGTGGCGGCTCATTCGTCCATAGCTCCCGGTAAATATCATCCTCAATGATGGGAAGTCGTTCTTCTTCGCACATTTGTAGAAGTTCCTGTCGTCTCTTTTCTGACATGAGGATGCCTGTCGGATTATGAAAACAAGGGATTGAATAAAGAATCGCTTTGTTTTGCTGCTTTCTTTGTGCAGCAATAAAATCTGGCAGAAGCCCTTGTTTATCCATAGGCAAGCCTGCAAGCTTCATACCTGCTGATTGAAATACGTGGAGTGAGTAAAGGTAGGAAGGTTGTTCAAGCAGCACGGTCGAACCTCTATGCAAAAGCCCTACTGAAATTAATTGCAATGCCTGTAACGCCCCGGAAACAATCAAGATGGAAGATGGTGAAGCTTCAATTCCGATTGTTTTTACATAGCTGCTTAATGCCTGACGCAAGGGCAAATACCCCTTCGGCTCTTCATAGCTCAGAATCCCCATTTTTTCTGTTACTTTTTGCATGACAAGCTTCATCTTATCCAACGGAAAAATATCAGGAGACAATGCCCCCTTGCTAAGCTGGATAAGGCGTTCATTCGATTCATCTTTATTAATTTCCTGAACCATTGTTTGACTTGGTTGATGTAAACCCGATTTTAAATATGTACTCCAGTCTGGCGGAGGGTTTGTAGCTAATAACGTCCATGTATTATTAACTACAAACGTTCCCATCCCCATTTTCCCTTCGATTAATCCATCAGCCATTAATTCATCCAGAGCAGTAATAACCGTACTCCGATTTACGCCGAATGTTTTGGCTAATGTACGTTGGCTTGGGATTTTGCTTCCAATCGGCCATTCACCATTGGCAATCTTTCCTTTGATAACATCTACAATTTGTTGATATTTAGGGAGATGCTTACTCAGATTCCTTTTATCACTATCCATCCAAACAAGTTCCTTTCTTCCTTTGTTTGTCGAAGTGGTTGGGTTCATTATTGTATAACTGGTTGAAGATATTTTATCAATCCTTAATTAATATATAAAGCATTATACACAAGTGGTTGGGTTCAAGAAGAAAGGTTGGGGAAATATGCATAAACAATCAGATACAAGCATTATACTTGCCCATAGTTTGAGTATCTTTCTGTGGGCTTCGGCCTTTGTAGGAATTCGGGCTGGACTGGACGCCTATACGCCTGAGCATCTCTCTCTTTTGCGCTTACTTGTCGGCTCAACGCTACTGGCTATTTTCGGATTTATTTTTCGCATACGGTTGCCGGAAGCAAAGGATATTCCAGCTATTTTGTTATTGGGAGGTCTGGGCTTTACAGTGTATCATACCGCTCTCAATTATGGAGAGCAGACCGTTAGCGCAGGAGCTGCGAGTGTGTTCGTTTCAACAACCCCTATCTTTGCGGCAATTTTTGCCTTGCTATTCTTCGGTGAACAGCTGGGAATCCGCCAATGGGCAGGAGCTATGCTTGCTTTCCTCGGGGTTATCATTATTTCTTTAGGAACAGGGTCTACTTTTCAATTTAACAATGGCGTTCTGCTCATTCTTTTGGCTGCATTCTCGGAAAGTATATATTTCACCTTTCAAAAGCCTTACCTGGAAAAATACGGATTTTTCGTTTTTACCTCTTATGCGATTTGGGCGGGAACCTTTTGGATGCTTATTTTTCTTCCTGGACTTGGAGACGCGATTATGCATGCACCAAGGAGTGCAACAGTAAGTATCCTATACTTAGGCGTTTTTCCGACTGTAGTCCCATATCTTGCTTTAGCTTTCATAGCTTCACGTAATGGGGCTTCCGAGGCGACCCGTTCCCTTTATTTAATCCCATCACTCGCTTTTATCATTGCATGGATATGGCTCGGAGAAATCCCAACGTTTCTTTCCATAGTTGGTGGGGCTATTACTTTATTCGGGGTTCTACTATCTAATATCAAAACTGATAAAAAACAAGACCAACCCAATTATAGCTTATAAAGTATTTGTTCTGTTATATCTTTAAGGATGAGTCCAGGCTTTGAACAGATTTTATCGGCATTGTATTTTGCAAAAAACATCTACATTTATAGACGCAAAGCTTGCACACGCCGAATAGCAACAGATGTCTTCATAACCATAAAAAAAAACCATCCTTTCTGTATCCGTTCACAGCAAGGATGGCTTATTCTTTCAGGCTATGGATGATTTATGATTCGGACAGTAACCAGCTTGGAACCTACCTTCAACTGCTCTCCTGCCTTTATCTCATTACATAGGTGCAAGGAATTCATCAGTAGGTTTTCTTGTAAAAGATCTTTATAACGTGCCACAACTTGCTTCATTTCTTCATCCATACTCATCTCTATATCGATACGCAGATTAACAGGCAAGTTTAATTTTTTTCGATACTCCTGGATCGCACGAAGCAGCTCACGAGCCAATCCTTCCTGAATTAACCCCTCCGTTAACGCTGTATCCAAGATGACTGTGTACAAGCCATTGGCTGCGACTGCAAACCCTTCTTTCGGTACTTTTTCAATCAGCACCTCTTCTGCTGTGATCGTTAGTGTATCACCTGTAGGCGTTTTAAAATGCGCTTCTCCTTTTTCTGCAAATTGTTTCACTTCTGTATTCGCTAAACCCTGCAACCACTGATTTACACTGTTTATGTGCTTGCCGAATTTCGGACCCGCTTTTTTGAAATCCAGCTTCAGTGTATACGATACAAACCGTTCATCGTCTTCTGTAACACGGAACTCTTTTACGTTTAATTCCTCTTTCACAATGTCAGTGTAGGATGCCCACTCTACCCTGTCATCTTTATTTACGATGAGTGACAAGCCTGCCAATGGTTGCTTCACCTTTAGAGATGCTGTGTTCCGGATGCTGCGTCCCAGCTCTACAACCTGCAAAATTGTCAACTTAGGCAAGAAAGACTTTCCTCGAACTGACAAAAGTATAAAAAATAAGCCCCTAAAATTCGAATTCCTAGGAGCCAGCCTATTTTCTATTCATTGCACAAATGATCCTCTTGAAGGAACATTTATTATACATATGGTTTAATTGAATGATATATTTATCTAATTTTTTCATAACCAAGCCTTCTTACAAAAAAATCAAACGTCTCCATGGCCATTTCTACATGTATACAATCTGTGCCTGGATAACAAACCAAATGACGAACAGAGTGACCGTCACGAATCAAAAAGGCTTCCCAGTCACCATTGCTCGTTTCGTTTGGCATATGAATGCCTAAAATACGATAACCAACGTCAACAGACTGGAAAATCTGTTCAACAAATTCAGATGGTGCAAGCCCAGGAGGAGCGTCAAAATCTACATATAATTGACCACTGCTATCCTGCTTTAAATACAATCCAGCTTCCATTCAAACCTCTCCCGCTGTAACCTATGTAGGAACACCTATGACGATAATAACTTGTTTTTGCAATATAATCAAACCATAGGCTCTTTAACTTTGATTTTGAATGGTTCATTTCTCTCTTTTCAATTGCCCTTCCTGCTTTTCTTACCTCCCACCACAAACATGTGTCAATTTATCAAATCAGATGTATATAATAATTAATCCCATCTATCAATTTTAATAATTCTTGTAGAGTTATTTGAGATTATTTTCAGAGTCAGATCCCATTCACTATCCTTTGAATAGCCCACTCCGCAAGCAGAAGCATTCTCAGCATCTTCAATTGGAGTGTTTGCAGTATAGGCTTCTAGTGTCTTGCGAATTTCACGAAGTTCAGATTTAAGCGTTTCATTAAAGAACCCTCTGCCCTTCCCCTCGGATAAATCTCTACATCCGTCCAACAAAAAGAAAATATGCTGACCTGAATGAGTAACCTTCTCTTCATTCCACAGATTTGGAGAATTGGTTATGCCTTTTACCTTAACAAAGCTGTTTGGTTGAACATTCCATGCATTATCAGACGAATAATTCGTGCTAGGGATGTCCGGATGCTGCCCCTTAACGTAGTCGAAAGTGAATATAGTTTCTTTGAAGCCAGTATTGCCAGCAACACCATGATAGGAGTAAATCTGACCATTAACTTCCAGTTCAACCTTGAATGGAGTCTTTCCGCTTCCTCTTTCACAATAGTTATGAACGTAGAAGACGTATTCACCTTTTGACGCATGACCGTTACTCCACCGAATGTTCTCAACTGGTGAATAGTCTCTGTGACTGCCACCATTCATATCAATATCCAACCAACCATTACAGGAACTCATTTTATCCCCATAATAAATGTGTTCGCCTCGAGGAGTTACACAATGCAGATCAAGGTCTGTATATCCTTCCCAAATGAGTGAGCATCGGATTTCGTTACCCTCATACCGTCCTCCTGCACTCTCAACCCGCCTCTTAATTTCACCGTCAATTCCACCATGATAATACCAGCTAAATGGATTATCCCATTGTAAAATACTAGGGGCATGCTGGTCGGAAGCAGTAACTATGGCCATCAGCCGATTAGGGTTATCGACCATAACTTCAATGCTTTCCGCTGTCGGCAATACTATCCTTTGAAATTTATCCCATGTCATAGTTGTATTTGGTAAAGATACTTTATTAGACTTTGCATCTTTATCTTTAGGTATTATATTGCTAAATACACCATTTGTTTTACTACTTTTTTGTTCTGACTTATTACTCTTCCATAGAAAATGCGGAATTTCCTCAAATATAGCATACCTTCTTTTAAGAGAATTAGCGATTCCCATTTTTTCAACAATTTTTTCAGCTTGTTGAATATTACCTTGAGATGGAGCAACTTGGGCCCTCATGTAATTAGATGGATTCATTTTCTCTGCAAATCTACGACTAATATAATCAAACGAAAGCCCATTGATAATGTCATCAAGCAATGTTCCGATCATAGAACTTTTAACATGACAGAATCCATCAGGAGCAGTTGCAACAGCCAACCAAGTGATGTTGTCTTGGGCTCGACTGTTTCGAGTGTTTTGACGTTTAATATGCAACTCTTGAAGGAATTTGGCAACACCAAGAACCTTATCCGACCTATACAACGATTCCGATTCTAGTAGTGTTACCGCTTGATCTATAGCATTCAAAGAATACTCCATAAGTCCAGCAATCAAAATTCTAAAATCTTCTCTCTTTTCTGCCATTACCTGTCTAGCAGTTTTTACTCCTGAACGATAAACCTTTTGTGTCGGAAGAGTTACCGACATATGATCCCATCCACCAGAATGCGGTTGCCCCAGCACTCTGTCACTTGAAATAAATACACCTGTAACTCTTGATTTAAGCACAATTTGTTTCATCATTTTAACAGCTTCAACAAAGAAATCAGGTGTGTTATGATCATCCCACATAACAGATGTCACTTCGCCATCTTCAGAAATTGATACAAGTCCACCAAAACGATTCACAAAATGTCTGCAACAGCTACAAGTATAATGTTGTCTTGCTTCATGCGGTAAACTTTCAAGAAATACTTCAAATAATCCCTCTGCATCAGTAGTAAAGAGCGGGAGATTATCAAAGGTAGAAAAATGATGTTTAATTACCTCACTGAATTGTGGATATTGGTCATTACTATTATCATATTTAACATTATTAGAAAAAACTGTGTTATCATTATCCATATTTTTCGCCCCTCGCTTTTTACAGATTTCATGTCATCGGCGCGTTTCGCTCGAATCGAATGATCGCTCCGTTTGGGATGAAATAGCCCCATTTTTTTCATGTAATCACAATTATACCATTTATAGGTGATTTAATCTAATTGCGGACGAGGATGTACTCTGGATGTATTTGGCAATGAAAAAATGCATAAAACGGCAATTATGGACCTCTATCAAGACAGCAGACACAGAATTTAACCATTTAACGTGCTGAATTAACATTGACGTTCAAAGTCAGTCGGTGTAGAGTATCCAATTGACAAATGAATACGTTCGTTATTGTAAAAAAACTTCAATGTACTCGAAAATGCTTTTCTCGGCTTCGGCACGGGTCTCGTACTTGCTCAAATAAATCAGTTCTTTTTTGATGATGCTGTGGAACGATTCAATGCAAGCATTGTCGTAGCAGTTTCCTTTACGGCTCATGCTCCCAATCATGGAATAGACTTGAAGCTGCTTCTGGTAATCGTGAGAGGCGTAAGAGAAGGTGAAATTCTTGGGTTACGTGTACGTGAGTGACATTGACATTCATCGAAAAACAATAAGCATTAACCAAATCATGCTCAATACAGGTAAAGGCTTTAAAGTAGGTACTAAAACCTCTGGAAGCTCTCGTACAATTATATTTCCTACTTCTATCGCTTCCGAACTAAAAAAGCGATAAAAGGCAAAAATGCAGATGATACACTTATTCTTACGAGCATCGGTACAACGTTAAAGCCAAGAAAGCTTATCACGAAATTCTTACACTCGACACATACTCCCATGTGCTACCAAAATGCTACCACAAAACACGGCGGTTAATCATCATTTCTAAATGTTTTCTTAGTGTATTTATCGTTAGCAGCACACTCTCAGACACCTCCTATTTTGAAACAACGAAAATATATGTTGATCCTTCACAAGCCGAAACGGTTCAAGAGTTACGAAATATGTAAGCAAACAATAAGCCCTTGCTGTTTAATTACAGCAGGGCTTCCACTATAGATAGAACTTCTTATTTACTCTGTAATAAATATATCTAGCATTCAAATGAAGGAAAGAGGGATTCAGACAGTTGGGTTCGAAATATATCCTCCCACTCTTTCCATTGTTGAAGAGTTAATTCACCAACAATTTGAAGTCCTGAAGGCTCGACAGAAGCATAAAGGTAATTGGATGATACCTCTTCCTCTCCAAACCACATAGGGCATTTATTTTCCTTTGCAATAAAATGGGGTAATGTTTTATATACTTGTCCTAGTCGCTCCCAATTCATATTATTAAATTCATTAAAATTCAAACAATATACCCTATCTATTGTGACCTTGCCTTGCTCGTCTGGCTTAATTTCACTATTATCATAAAAGGATATACTCATAAAACTCACCGCCTTTCCATGTTATTAGATGTATTATATAAATCGCGATTAGCTTTTCTGCATGCTTATGTCTCCTGAAAATTGTCTATACGGGTGCTAAAACCAACGGACAAGGAGACGATACGTAATGAGAACGTTAAAAATCACCTGTAATCATGGCTGGACAGTCGAGGCGCTGCGCACATACGAACGTACACTTCAAACAGTGAAACTCCGCCATCGTGTCATGGCGGTTCGTCTGGTCATGG
>NZ_KE952814.1 GCF_000466385.1 Aneurinibacillus aneurinilyticus ATCC 12856 | reverse complement strand
GCCCGTTTGGGGCACGGTGTGGTGACGATCTACTATGGATTATACTGGATAATCAACACCCTTGATACCATATACGTGTATCTATATATAAATTACACTTGATATTTTGACAAAATAGCGTGGTTAGAAGTAGGAAGTTCGAAAAAAAGAAGAGGTTGGACGCGCCCTGCGCTCCAGCAGAAGAAAAGCCAGTGTGTCTTTTTCTAGTCTCTGATTTTCTCCGTCTTTTCTTACTTCCTACCACAAAAGCTTGTCCATTTATCAAACCAGATGTATATATAAATTACACTTGATATTTTGACAAGATAGCGTGGTTGGAAGCAGGAAGTTCGAAAAAAAGAAGCGGTGTCTTCTTTCCGACCCCGCTTCCTTCTCCGATTTATACATGCCAGACTCCCTGTCCCTGATGTTGTTCTTTCTGACGAATAATATTCTGCTTCATCGTCTCAAGAGTTGCGATTACCTCTCTGGACGCATGGGCCAGCTCTCGCAAACATTCCTCCGCTCTAGCTTTATTGCCCTGATTGTATACCTGTGCAGCTTCCTTCGCCAGCTCGTGTACCCGAATGTGCGGCGCTTCAATGTTGCGGTATGCTTCCGTATTGCCAAATAGCTGCTTGGCTGTACCATAATACCATTTGCCGAGGCGGCAGTCCGTATGTGAGGCAATCGTTTTTTCATCGATTTTCTCGAAGCCCAGCAACAGATTATAAATCTTCCAGCGCCATAATAAATGATCAGTAATCGCCAGCTGCAGCAAATCTTCCTGGCTCATCTTCAAATTAGATGAGATGAAATCTACACGGTACTGATCGATCATTTTACTAAGGTGATAGACCGCTTCACCTGTGCGTTGTCCGATATCTACCCCTTTCTCCACGGCTTCAGCGATTCTATGGTTGCGTATTGTAATATCGTCAGTAGATATGGCCTGTTGTTCGACGATAGCGGCAATTTCTTCGAAGTGCTCGCCAAGCTTCTGCAAGACGTCATTAATGTGTGTCAAATCGTCTACCACTCTATGCGAATCCTCCGCTCCACGATGAAGGCGTGCAGAAGAATCCTGTACAAGCGAAGCGATATCCTGTGTAATTTCATATAGGCCGCGCATGTCATCTGTGATTGTTGTCACCGACTGCTTCGTATGGTCGGCAAGCTTGCGCACTTCGTCTGCCACCACGGAGAAACCCCTTCCATACTCACCGGCACGTGCTGCTTCAATAGAAGCGTTCAGCGCCAGCATATTCGTCTGTTCGGCGATGCCTTTAATAACATCCATAACCTTGCCCATATTGTTGACGTGTGTATGAAGCTCATTTACGTGTGAAGCAACTTTCGCCTGTTCGGCGTCAATCTGACCGAGAGAGTCAATCATCGTATCGAGCGCATGAAAGCCTTTGTCCAGCTTTTCGAGCGTTTCCTTTGAATCGTGAGCGACGCTGGCGACAGAATTGGCCACTTCTTCGATCCCAGCATTCAGCTCCTGCATTGCAGCACTGACAGCCAATGAATCCTCTGCCTGCTGCTCCTGATAATGAAGCAAATCTCGTACTTCGTCAATTTCGGCATTATAGGAAATAATTTCTGATAAGCCGCTAATGAACTGGTTAGCCTGTTGTTCCATGTACGCTTCCATAATAATCTGCTGATCAAGCGCGATCATGCTTTCATAAGCCAGGATTGCATCAGTCATTGCTGCTGGCTTTCTCTTTAACGAGCGGATAATACAAGGAATAAACAGCTGATTCAGCAGGCTGAACGACGGCAAGAGCCAGTCCGGGGTCAGCCCGACGCGGGCATGTGCTTCAGCTATGGCACGTCGGCGAAACACATAGGACAAATCCAATTCATCCTCAAACAAACTCATCATATATGCATGAAATGTTCGCTTCAGCTTTTCATCGTTGGCATGCTGCTCGATGATGCGATGGAGCTGAGGAAATGTATGCAATCTCTCATAGAATTGATCGATAATATCTCGACTGTGCTCCATCCAAATTTGTTTCAGCCGACGAACCGTTTCTTTATGAATGCGTGAAATACCGAGAAAGTCCAGCTTCTCCCGCAACTGTTCATTCGCTTCACTATCCGAGTGCGAAGATTCCGTGACATAACGGTATGATTTCATTTCATTTTTCTCAAACATTTCTTCCTCCCAATTGTTGTATGTACTTGCCAAATACCCTTGAAAAGCACTAACTTTCAACCCATTATATAAGACCCACCTCTTGTTCTCAATACAGTATAGAAATTATTCGCCATATTTCCATGTTATTTACAGGTAAAAATTCGTTTAACCAAGAATATCTGGTTCTTTTCCTAAACTTACTACCATTCTTCCAGGTATAAATTTGTTACAATAATCAATGCAAACATCAGTATTTGTCTGGAGGAGTTCATATGGCGACCTCAACAGCCATTGCTTCGTTGGAGACGCTTGTCGCCATTCATCGCAGCAACAATCCCGATGAAATATATGCACAGCTTATCTCCAACTTCAAGCGAGTGCCCCATTTTGATTGGATCGGCGTCTACATTAAGCATGGGGAAAACATGGTGCGAAAAGCCGCATCCAGCGAGACACCCTCCATTTCGCCCGCACGCCTGTCCATTATTCAAATCCCTATCCGCGAAAAAAAAGAAGTGCTGGGTAAAATTATGGTTATGATGCAGCCGTCCCAATCCATCGACGAGTCCGATTATCTTGCGCTTATGAAAACCGGGGAAGAGCTCGGAAAAAAATTAGCACTTATCGAGAACTCGGCTTGAACGAGCATCGGGTAAATGTAGTATAATCGTCTTCGAGGTGAAAAACGGATGACCAAGTACCAAAAACAATCACTGCTTATTGCAATTCTGGGCGTCGCATGCTTTGTCGGCGTCGGAATCTCTGTGGGAGAGCGCAACGCCCTTTTATCCGCCATCTTTTTAGTCGCGGCCATTTTCGTTATCGGATTCGGCTTCATGTTGAAAAGCAAACGAAGAAAAGACGGAACGCTATAATGGATGCGGGCCCGCCGTTTGGAGAACCAGACAGCGGGCCCGTTTATTTTTAGTAAAGCTAGGGTAATATAAATCTACATATATGAACGATTTTTTATCACTAACGATCATAAGGAGCGATACACAATGGGAATCTTACGTACGATTATCCTCGTTGTTCTGGCATTATGGCTTATCGGTTTTCTGTTTAAAGTGGCTGGAGGGCTGATTCACATTCTGCTGTTAATTGCCGGCGTACTCTTCATTATCGACCTGGTAACCGGCAGACGAGGGAAGGTTTAGCTGTGACGCCTTCGGGTTTTCCCCGAAGGTTTTGTTTTATCCAACAAACAAATATTCAAAAGAATACTTGAATAGGGGACCCGAAGAGAATACACTGAAAGCATCAACATATAGGATAATCTGAAAGGGTGCTACGCAAAGCCAGCCGCCTGTTTAAGGAACGGTTCCATATTGCCCATACCACTATTCAAATCGAAAATCCGGACAGGTGCCAGGAAGGAGCTATCTGCGATGAAGAAAATTACCGACACTAACGAAGTATGCCCTATCTCTTCAGAAATCGAAGCCGAATTGCGGGATATGCTTACCGCTAAACCGGTAGAAAGACTCGCTGGCCGGTTCAAAGGATTGGCGGATGCCAATCGTATAAAAATCGCTTATCTGTTAACCCGTCACGAAGAATTATGTGTGCATGACATCGCGCGTCTGGTCGGTATCTCCATCGCAAACGCCTCGCACCACCTTCGCTTAATGCGATCGCTCGGTGTGACCAAAACAAGGAAAAAAGGAACGACCGTATTCTACTCCCTTGCGGACAGGCATGTTCATACTATCGTGTTATTGGGTATGGAACATATGGAGGAAGGGATATAGTAACAAGAGTCGCCAAGAATAGGGGAAGAAATGATGACAAAGCAAGAAATACTATCACAGATCGAGACGCTTTCAGATCGGGATATAAAGGCAGTCGCCCGTACGTTGAACGCACTCAGTAACATGAAAGAAAACAAATATCCTTTTCTCGGGAATTTCCTCGGGGTAGTGGAAGAAGACAGCAAGTGTGAGAACGTGTTCGTCTGTTCGATGCCGCTTGGCCGTGAAGTGCTTAATCCATACCGTATCGTATATGGCGGCATTACGGCGACGCTGGCTGATATGGCTATGGGCTGGATGCTGGAGAAGCGCATCTCCGGCAAGGACAAGTTCGTTACGCTGGACATGAATGTTAACTACCATAAAGCCGGGACCGGCAAGCGATTAATCGCGAAGGCTCGCGTCATCAATCAGGCGCAGGATATTTGGCAGATGGCCTGCGATGTACGCAATGATCGACATGAACTAGTAGTTACGACGACCGGAACATTCTTACAGCTACGCCGGGGAAAAGAATAGCGCAGCCCGCGCAATACTTTTGGAAAGGCGGAGGTTATTATGAAGAAGACATGCCAGACAAATGGAATTAAACTTGCTTATCAGGAACAGGGCCAGGGAAAAGCGGTCGTCCTGCTGCACGGCTTCTGCGGCAGTTCTGTATATTGGGAATATATTATCCCGAAGCTTGCTAAGGATTGCCGGGTTATTGCACCCGACCTGCGCGGTCACGGCGATAGCGCCGTTCCTGTAGGCACCTATTCCATGGAATTGTTCGCCGAAGACATCAAGCAGCTACTGGATTATCTTGACATCTCCGAAGCAACGCTTCTCGGGCATTCGCTCGGCGGATATGTGACGCTTGCTTTCGCGGATAAATATCCCGAACGCTTACATGCATTTGGCCTTATTCATTCCACCGGTTTACCGGATACGGACGAAGCCCGGCAAAACCGTTATAAAGGAGTGGAACGAATCGAACAAGAAGGGATTGAACCGTTCATTAATGACTTAATCCCTAAATTGTTCGCCAAAAATAATTTGCAATCAATGAAAGATACAGTGGAAAAAGCTCGGCAAATCGGTTTTGCTACGAAGCCGGAAGGCGCCCAGAATACGCTCAAAGGCATGGCAGAGCGTTCAAATCGCAATGCTGTCATCGCGAATACAAGCTTGCCTGTGCTGCTTGTGGCTGGAGCGGACGATCAGGTGATCTCTCCAGATAAAACATTCTCAGTTGAGCAGCAATTAATGATGGCGAAAACGCTGCCGCATGTCGGTCATATGAGCATGTACGAAGATCCGGCTCAGCTTAGCGAGGTCATCCACAAATTTCTGCACTCCAAATGGTAATAAAGCATCCATAATAGAAGAAACGGCTTTCCTGCAAAAAAGGAGAGCCGCTTCTTCATTAAAACAAACACTTTATAAATTCATCTTCTGTTAACGGGCCAAAGTATGCCTTCAGATTCAATTCCCGCAATGCGGTGCGAATCTCATCTTCATCATAACGTAACCCGGTCAGCTTCTTCTCGATTTCTGCTACATCCTCGCTGCCAAAGAAATCACCGTAAATTTTGCATGCCTCTATCCGGCCTTTCTTCACATTAACCCCTACCTCCACCTCTCCGCAGGTGAAGCGCTCAGATTTGCGCATATCAAAGGATGGAGAGGAGCCGTAATTCCATTCCCACTTACTATAGCGCTCATCCATCATCTTCTGAATAGCAGACTTATCTGCATCGGTAAGCACATACTCTTCCATCGGAGCACCTGCTTCCTCAAACAAATAATGTAGTAGAAGCTCTTTGAACTCTTCAATTGTGCTCTTCTTCACCAAATATTCGCTAATGTTAGTAACGCGGCTGCGAACGGATTGTACGCCTTTGGATTTGAATTTGTTTTCTTTTACTTTCAGTACTTCCTGCACCCGATCAAGATCAGAATCGAATAGAATCGTGCCATGATGCAGCACTTTTCCTTTATGAACGAACTGAGCGTTGCCTGAGAACTTCTTTCCTTCGATTGCTAGATCATTGCGGCTGTTAAACTCAGCTGATACGCCAAATTTGCGGAGCGCACGGATGACCGGTTCCGTAAATTTGCGGAAGTTAATACCGCCCTCTTCATCCCTCATGACATATGTGAAATTTAGATTACCCAGGTCGTGATATACAGCTCCACCACCCGTCATGCGCCGTACCACATGAACGCCGTATTTCTTTACGGCTTCCGAATTGATTTGCTCAACGGTATTCTGATTGCGTCCGATAATGATGGACGGCTCATTCTGCCAGAGGATGACGTATGATTCTTCCGGATCAAGGTGCTTTAGAGTATATTCCTCAAGCGCGAGGTTGTAGCGTGGGTCTGTCGACTGATTTGTAATGTATTTCATTTCCATAGCTCCTCTTATATACTTAGCTTCTTCGTCTGCAGAAACGCTTATTTTTCAAAAAAAGGTGGTTACTATCCTTCTCTAATTATATAATAATCTCTGGCGAACAGCCTGATTAAAATTGGAGGTAGGTTTGGAGGAGAAATATGGACCAATACATAATTGCGCTTATTCTCGGGATTGTCGAAGGACTAACCGAATTCTTGCCGGTATCTTCGACAGGCCATCTGATTCTGACTGGAGAACTGTTGGGTGCAACTGAAGAAAAATGGAAGACATTCGAAATCGTTATTCAGCTTGGCTCGATCTGTGCCGTCCTCCTGCTATTCTGGAGACGGATTCTTGGACTGCTGGGCATCGGTAGAAAGCGAACTTTCGGACCGCAGCTGAATCTACTGCACATTTTCATCGGCATTCTTCCTGCTGGCGTATTGGGCGTACTCCTGCACGGTTTTATTAAAGAAAAGCTTTTTTCTTCGTTTACTGTACTGCTTAGCCTTATTATCGGCGGGATTCTTATTATTGTCGCCGAAAAAATGCGGCCACGTATTACTGCAGAAACGATAGACGACATTAGTTATAAACAGGCATTCGGCATTGGGCTGTTTCAGTGTCTGGCGTTATGGCCCGGCTTCTCCCGCTCGGGCGCAACAATTGCAGGAGGACTTTTGCTTGGAACAAGCCGTAAGGCGGCAGCTGAGTTCACATTCATCATGGCAATTCCTGTTATGATGGGAGCAAGCGGACTCGATTTAATCAAAAGCTGGGACATGCTTGCAGCGAGCGATCTAGGCTTCTTCGCGGTCGGTTTTATTACAGCATTTATTGTGGCAGCGCTGGCCATCGTTTCCTTCCTGAAGCTTGTGGAACGGATTAGCCTGACACCATTCGCTATTTATCGCTTTTTGTTAGCGATTGTCTTCTACTTCTTTATTCTTAAATAACTACAATAAAAGACGTGCCCTTTTTCAGTGGCACGTCTTTTTAATGAATAAGAAAGCGACATCTACTTTCTTTTGAATCATTTTTCTTATTATTTAATAACTCTTTTTGCGGTTTTGTAATATTTCTTATACCAGGACCAATTCAAATCACTGATAGCTACATTTCTTTTAGAATTCGCCATATCAAGCAACTTGCCATTTCCCAAATATACGCCTACATGGGTGATCCCTTGCTTATTCTTATTTGTGCTGAAAAAAACAAGATCGCCTTTCTTTAACTGACTTTTCGGAACATAGGAACCGTATTTGGCTTGTCCATCATCCCACCGCGTATGTAGGTCGATTCCATTTTTCTTAAAAATATAGTAGGTAAAGCCAGAGCAATCCATGTATTTTCCCGCTGTGTATTTATGACTATATTTTGCCTTACCCATCAGACTTTTACCGGTGCTAATAATGTTGTTAATGACTTGGTTTTCGTTCTTGATGTCAACACTACTTCCGACTTTTGCCGAGACGTTTGCAGCGGAAACGCTTCCCGGTACGGCCATACCTCCAAGTAAAATACCTGCTGCCATGCATCCTGCTGTAATTGCCTTGATGTGTTTTCTCACTACTGTTCTTCCTTTCCTCTCTGCCGACGAGGTTAGCTGACGGGTTCGGTTGAAAGGTTCCCGACCGCACAATATGCGGCTTCACCCCAGATGCTTGGTTCCCCCGTTCCAATTTTTTCATCAATTGGATTTGGCATTTTGTTTTTGGTTACGTTGTATACGTTAACGCAAATAAAGGAAGAAGACATTGTAAAAAATATGGCTGAAAAACCTTACTTTGTAAAAAACCGCTGCTGAAAATCCAAAATAGGTAAGATTGAGGTATTATTTTCTTAAATATGGATTTTTTGTATTAAGGAGGAGCAAAATTGATACGGTTAAAAGAGGATTGCTTTTTCAATCAGGGTATAAAACTGCATTATCTGGATAGTAACCCCAATAATAAAGACCATGTACCTTTATTGATTTGTCCTGGTCTATCCGAACCGGCTGAAAATTATGTACCTCTCCTATCATCGTTGCCAACAAGAAGAGGCATTGCCCTTTCTTTTCGCGGAAGGGGGAAAAGCGATTCACCCCAGAAAGGCTATTCCCTGGAGAATCATATAAGCGATTTGGAATCTCTCGTTCAACATCTAGGAATAAAAACCTTCTATCTTATGGGCTATTCAAGAGGAGTTTCCTATGCACTTGGATACGCCCTGCAATATCCGAAATGTGTCAAAGGACTACTGCTAGCAGAATACCCGGCAGAACATAAAAAGATGCCTGAAGGCTGGGCAGATGAATATTTGGCAAGCTACTGGGGAGATACGCAAGGATCGAGTTTATTACAAGCCCATGTCGTCAAAGGTATTCAGAAAGAGTCAAAACAAATTGATTTTTGGGGTGAACTAGACAAAATCGAATGCCCAACCATCATCATGCGGGGAACGGAAGAGGAATCCTTGCTTTCTGATGAAGAGATTGCACGGTACCGGGCGTGTTTGCAATCGGTGCCCTCTCATATTGAAGTGTTCGAAGGAGCCGGGCATACAATTAAAGACTCCCACCATGAAAAATTTGTTGGTGTTGTAGAGCAATTCCTAAACGGTATAGAGGCTCGTCCTTAACCAGAAGGAAAGCACCACGCGAAGCGGTGCTTTCTTCAACAAACAGGCTGCTCCCCTGCTACGCTAAGTAAGGTTCAATCTCCGCCATTCCACCCTCAACATTTACTACCTGCTCAAATCCATTGCCTACTAGGTATTGGGTAACATGCCAGCTCCGTACACCGTGCGCACAAATAATATACATTGTTTTTGTTTTATCCAGCTCAGCCAGCTTCGCAGGCACCGTATTCATCGGTACAAGGTGCGCTTTATCCAGGTGGCCTGCTTCCCACTCGTATTCCTCACGCACGTCCATAATATACGCATGATCAAGCTCACCATTCTTATATTTGGCCGCAAATTCATCTGCTGCAATGATGTGTTTATTCGTCATGATTCCTGTCCTCTCCTCTATGTAAAATCGACCTTGCTCTATTTGTTATTATACCCAATGTAGTATAAAAGGGTAAATTTTGACAAGGTTCAAAAAAGTTTTTCCTCTTTTATGGATTTTTTGTCGAAATAGGATAAAATAAGAATTACATAGTTAGATCATACTATAAGTCAATAATAAAAAGGAGTGATATAGGATGGAAGAACTCCTTAAAAAGATTGAAGAGTTACGCAGACAAATGCTTCAAACAGCGGAAGGAAGAAGTCTGGCGGACCCGGAAGTATGTAGAATCAGCCAGCGGCTTGATCTTTATATCAACGAGTACCTTAAAGCTGTTCGGACGGTCTGAATACCCGAAAGTATATATCACCCTTTTTTCACATAACATTATCATAAGTACGTTTTCGCTTATAATAAATCAGGCGGGGAAATATGATCTTCCCCGCCTGATGCTCCTATTCTAGTCGTCTTCCAAAAGCGTCTCCAACTTTCTGCGGAGCGCTTTTTCTTCTTTTCGCCTTGCCTTTTCCTCTTGCTGCAATGCTTTAACAATGGAGAAGCACATAGCCACCAGAATAATCGCGAACGGCAACGCTGTAACTATCGCAGCCGTCTGTAAGCCGTTCAAACCACCGCTCATTAACAGTACGATTGCAATTGCCGATTGCAGTACCCCCCATATAATTTTAATTTTTGCATCCGGATGCAAATCGCCTTTCGATGATAGCATGCCCAGTACGAACGTAGCAGAATCAGCAGACGTAACAAAAAACACGATAATGAGCAGCGTTGCAATAACTGCTAGAATTGTACCGAGCGGCAACGTTTCCAGCATTAAAAACAACGGCATTGTAACATCTTCCTGTGCCACCTGTGCCAGATTGCTCCCTTCAAATCTAACCTGATATAGTCCGGTTCCACCGAACACTGTAAACCATAGGCAACTAAATAGCGTCGGAACAAACAAAACGGCAAGCACAAATTCACGAATTGTTCTTCCTTTGGATATGCGGGCAATAAATAAACCAACGAACGGTGCCCAGGAAATCCACCACGCCCAATAGAACAGCGTCCAGGAGGCAATCCAGTTGTTATCTGTAAACGGGGTCAGACGCAGGCTCATATGCACAAGATTCTGTAGGTAGCTACCGAGCGTCGACGTATACGTGTCAAAAATAAAAGTCGTAGGCCCGAGAAACAGCACACAGAGTAGGAGCCCAGCCGCCAACACAAGATTGGTGTTACTTAAAATTTTTATACCCCGGTCCAATCCTGTGGTCGCGGATACGAGGTACAATACGGTTACCACAATAATAATAATAATCTGCGTGGTAATAGTATTGTTCATTCCCGTCAAATGAGTAAGTCCCCCGTTAATTTGCAATACACCAAGGCCAAGCGAAGTTGCTACACCGAATACGGTAGCGATCACAGCCAGAACATCAATTATCTTACCAAACGGTCCATTCACCCGTTCTCCAAGCAGCGGATAAAACGTAGAGCTAATAAGTCCACGCTGCCCTTTACGAAACTGAAAATAAGCCAGCGAAAGCGCAATAATCGCATAAATAGCCCACGGCTGGAATCCCCAATGGAAGAAAGAATAACGCATGGCTAATTGCGCAGCTTCCTGTGTACCTCCCGTGCCGCTTGGCGGCGTTAAATAGTGACTCAGCGGCTCAGATACACCCCAAAACACAAGACCGATGCCCATGCCTGCACTAAAAAGCATCGCAAACCAGGTCGGCAATGAATATTCCGGTTCATCGTCGTCTTTCCCTAACTTAATTTTTCCATACTTACTCATTGCCAGATAAAGCGCAAACAGCAAAAGACTAAAGGCAGCCAGCAAATAAAACCAGCCAAACTTATTAACCGTAAATGCAAGTGCTTCAGCCGTTACAGCCCCCATATTTTCCGGCATAAAAGCGCCCCATAGAACAAATAAAAGAATGACTGTTATCGAAATATAGAAAACCAAGAAATATCACCTTCACTTCCGTTCATTTTCTCCATATGTTTTTCTGTTTTTATTCTTTCTATGTATACGACATATAATAAAAAGTCGTGATACATACATAAAAACTCCAACTCTATCACCCCCTACTTGTATTGGAATAATAACCTTATTTAGCGTAACATACTTTCCAGTTACTATGTAAACTGTCGGAATTTTTGTTCGCGTTATACCGAATCAGTATGAAATGTGCAGGGCAAGGAAGAATCCTAATAAAAAACATGATACAATAAGTAAAATACACAATCGGGAAAGGTGAAAAGGATGGACTTATCAAAGAAAACTAGTGAGAATATTGAGTTTATGCTTGAAGGAATTACAAACAAGCTACGTATGGTAAACGTCGGAGCAATTCAGCCTTCTCATTTTGATGAAGAGAAATATGAGGATTTACGCGATATTTATGATATGGTTATGCGAAAAGACCAGTTCAGCACAAGCGAACTGCAAGCCATCGTAACCGAACTGGGCAGCTTGCGCCGTGGCTAATCCGTTCTGATAAAAAAGGGATGATTTTTTGCACGTCAAAAACACAGGGGGCATTTTGCCTCCTTTTTTCTGTTTTTTTCGTATCTGAAATCATCCCAAAAACAACATTGTTAAAATGTACTTTTTTTGTACAATAACAGAGACCGATACACCTTCGTATAAAACATACAAATAGGTATAGTTAACTCTAGGTGGTGTCACAGTCACTAATATTAACTTTCCATATGTTTGTACCTATAACCTTCTGGTTTAAGTGACGAGCCTATTTGGATTATTTCTCCACTTCCTATTTCTCTATAAAAATACCTCACATCAGATTCACCTGTAATAAGCCAATTTCGTATGATAATGAAAAAAACTTCAACACTTTAAAAACAAATTACAGACAAAAGAAAAAGCCATTCCAAATGTAGAACGGCTGCTTTAGTTTATAAAATGAAAATTACTGGTTGTTATATCCACTCCCTTTTTGCTTTTTACGATTTACATAGTGCATAGAGATGGTAACAATAATGCCCAAAAAAGATGTTACAAGCATCCCAAATCCCAAGCTAAAGTATCCTAATTCCTTATAAAAGCCAAGAGGTATTAATACAATTCCTATGACAAAAAAGATCAGAGTAGGATAAATGATATATTTCTTACTTAAGCGAAACAGATTTAAAAAGCAAGAGAATAAAAAAGCTACGCTTCCTATTAATAATCCCAAGTTTACAGGGGTCATTAGAAATTATCGCCTCCATTATTTACAGATTAACTCTACATTATTTTGGGTATTTTCGTAAAATTATACTGTGTTTTTCTTGCTGCCTGACTCCATAAATTATGAATTATGGAACAAGCTTCAGGAGCACGACAAGATATACGTGAAAAAAATCTTAAATAATTGCTTATTAAAACAAGGGTGTTGATTATTCAGTATGATCCAGAGTGGGTCGTCACCACACCATGCCCCAAACGGGCGTCGGTTCGACTCCCGTCCGCGGCCAAGCTTCCTACAGTATGCCTGTTACATCCAAAAATACGACAATAATAGCCAATGGCGCCACATAACGAATGAAGAAAAACCAGGCTGCAAACCAGTACCTGCCATACTTTGTACCTACACTTAATTCATGTAGCAGAGTATCTTTCGGTATCTTCCACGGTGCAAAAATCGCGATAAGCAAAGCCCCGAGTGGAAGCAGCACATTACTGACAGCGTAATCCGCCAGGTCGAATGCTGTTTTGCCAAGCCACGTTACATCGCTCAGTAAACCAAATGATAACGCAGACGGCACACCGGCGAGAAACACCAGCATCCCTCCCCATATTGCAGCATGCTTCCGCCTGTCCGGCCTATTCGCTGTCCATGCCGCCACAATAATCTCCAGCATGGAGAAGGCGGATGTAAGTGTAGCAAATAAGAACAGCACAAGAAATACAATAAAAAACAGATGACCAAACGGGATCTGTGCGAACACGGAAGGCAAGACGATGAACAAAAGCCCCGGTCCTTCCGCCGGCTCCATCCCAAGCGAGAATACCGCCGGAAAAATCGCAAGGCCAGCCAGAAATGAAATAAAAACAGTCAGGCTCACAATAGATGTTGCGGAACGAATAAGGCTTTCTTTGCGCGACAAATACGAACTGTACGTTACCATAACTGAAGCTCCGACCGTCAATGAGAAAAATGATTGCCCCATCGCATATAGCACAACTTCGGAAGTTAATTTAGAAAAATCGGGCTGCAAAAAAAACGTCACGCCCGCCCATGCCCCTTCAAGCGTTAGGGAGCGGACAATTAATGCTATAAATAGCAAAAATAAAGCCGGCATCATATATTTATTAGCTCTCTCAATTCCCTGCTGTACACCTCGGGCCACTACATATATTGTACATAGCAGGAACAATAGTTGTGCTCCGACAGCCTGATATGGACTTGCGATAATTTCCCCGAACAGGCGGTCATACGCCACGCTGCCGGACCATAGCTGCCCTGTAATTCCCCGAAACAAATACAACAGAATCCAGCCACCCACCACACTGTAAAATGACAGCACAAGAAAACATGTAAGCACACCAAGACGCCCAATCCATGGCCACGCCGAGCCAGGCACCAACGCTTTGTATGCGCTTACCGCTTCTTTTTGCGTACTTCGCCCGATAAGAAATTCCGCCAGTAAAAGCGGCATTCCCACCAATACGGTAAACAGGAGAAACAGAACGAAAAAGGCTCCCCCGCCTCCTGTGCCCGTCATATATGGAAATTTCCAAATTGCCCCCAGGCCGATAGCCGAACCGGCGGCCGCCAGAATAAACCCCAGCCTTGAGGTCCATTGTGCTTGCTCACTCATTCTTCCTCTCTCCTCTTCTCCTCTGCACGTACCATTCATGCTAAACTATGTTATCAATCTAACAACTTTCCCAGCATACTATGTTTACTTTCATTCAGCAAGTTTATTTAGTCATCAACGGTTTCAAGACGTCATATAGGTCAGGAACCGACCGCATTGCATATACTTTTCGGCTACATGCTCCTTGTTCTATAAGCATCAGGCATGGTACGCTTTCAATTCTCCACTCCCGCGCCAAATCTGGCGCAAAGTTAATATCGCATTTGTACAGAGGCAACGCGGATGTTGCAGCTTCAATTACTCCAAGCATCTTCTCAGCGACACCACACGTACCACACATGGGCGTATAAAAATAAACAGCAAATGCCGCATCCGTGTCCTTGCACCGCTCTCGAATGGCTCCGCTATCCGTTTCTATCATTGTTCATCCCCTTCCCATTACATGAGAAAAACTCATGAGCATCCTCGCTCGTCCTTATGCGGCAAAGAAGCTAACGGTTTGATGTATAAACATCTCACGATTTTTTCGTTACTTACAAAAGGAAGGAGCCTATTCGGCTCCTTTCTTTAATGCGCTTATAGAAAATCAATGTCAACTTTTTTCCTGCGATCCATCATTGATTTCGGCATCCTGATTTCCAGAATGCCATTCTTGTAGCTTGCTTTTGTATCTTCGGCTGTCACGGAACTCGGCAAATTCACTACGCGCTCGAAACGACCGGAGAATCGTTCCTTACGATACAAATTCTCTTCCCGTACCTCATGCATTTTATTGATTGTACCGCTGATTGTTAGCACGTTGTCATCAATATGAATATCGATGTCCTCTTTTTTCTCGATGCCTGGAATCTCACAAGATGCCACCACATGCGTCTCCGTTTCGTACACGTCAATACGCGGGGAAGTCAGCTCAGGCACCAAATCCGGGAACATGTTCATGAATTCCCTCTTCAACGTATCAAGATTCCGAAAGCGGTCTCCAGGAATAAACGGCATAGTAACATCCTCCTTGGTATTGGAATATCTTGTTCCTTCTATTATTTTACCAAAAACGGCACCAACCAAACATGGAGGTTTTGTTAATCCGAGCGAAGCCAGCATTAAATAACGCCTACTACGTCAAGAAACACAATAATAATTGCTATCGGCGCTACATAACGAATAAGCAGCAGCCAGGCAGCAAACCAGCGCTTGCTTATATTTGAGCCTGAATTGAATTCAGTAACCAATACATCGCGCTTTATTCTCAACGGAACAAAGATAGCGATCAGCAATGCGCCGAGGGGCATCAAAATATTACTCACCAGAAAATCAGATGCATCAAAAATACTCTTTCCGAAAATGGTCATATCGCTCCATACGCCATATGACAGCGCAGAAGGAATTCCTACCACAAAAATAGCTAGCCCTGTCAGCCAGGTTGCCTTTTTACGTTTGTCCTTATTCCCTTTAGCCAGCGCCGCAACGATAATTTCCAGCATTGAAAATGCGGACGTAAGCGTAGCAAACAGAAACAATGCCAAGAAGATGGTTAGAAAAAAGGCTCCGAACGGAATTTTGGCAAAGACGGAAGGCAATACCATAAACAAAAGCCCTGGTCCTGCGGTTGGCTCTACACCAAGTGAGAATACAGCTGGGAAGATAGCTAGCCCTGCCAACAGGGAAATAGCCAGATTAAGCCCTACGATGGACGTCGCGGAACGTGTTAAGCTTTCATTTCTCGCCAAATAGGAGCTGTATGTTACCATAACGGAGACCCCAACGCTCAATGAGAAGAACGACTGCCCCATCGCATACAGTACCGTCTCCGAGGTTAGTTTGGAGAAGTCTGGCTGCAGGAAGAAGGCAACGCCCTTCCACGCTCCATCCAACGTCAAGGAACGGGCAATTAAGACAAGGAACAATAGAAACAGCGCAGGCATCATATACTTATTGGCTTTCTCAATACCGTCCTGCACACCCCTTGCCACTACAATAATAGTGAACAGCATAAACACACACTGCGCCCCGACTGCCATGGCAGGGTTCGTAATAATCTGTTCGAATAACTTGTCGTAGCTTTGTGTTTCATGAATAAGCTGTCCCGTCACACTGCGGAATAAATACAATAAAATCCAACCACCGACCACACTATAGAACGATAACAGAATAAAGCAGGTAGTGACCCCTAACCGACCGATCCAATGCCAGCCCGAATTCGGCGCGATCGTTTTATAGGCGGTAATCGCTTCCCGTTGGGTACTGCGGCCAATGATGAATTCTCCCAGCAGCAGTGGCAGACCGATTAATACAGTAAAAAGCAAAAACAATACAAAAAAGGCGCCACCCCCGCTTGTTCCTGCTACATAAGGGAACTTCCAAATCGCCCCCAAACCGATAGCCGAACCGGCAGCCGCCAGAATGAAGCCAAGCTTCGATGTCCATTGTTCTGTTTGTTTCATACGTCTCCCCTGTCTTCCCTTGCTTTTGTTTTGTATAAACTTTTTTATTGTGCATTACAGTGTTTTCAGAATTTATATTATATCATACAATTATTTGTCTACAAACAAAGCCATCCACGAAGTGAATCTCCCGCTTCGGCAGCTTTTTCACATTCTCTCTACATATCGAACCATCCTTTACGGCGAAACCACCAGAACAAAGAACCCGCTACTGCCAGCATGATACCCAAAATAATAAAATATCCGTATTTCCACTTTAACTCCGGCATATAATCGAAGTTCATCCCATACACTCCGGCAATAAATGTCAACGGAATAAATATGGAGGAAATAATCGTCAGTGTCACCATGATATTGTTCATCCGGTGTGAAGTCATGGAAATATAGCTGTCTCGCATATCCGCGGTAATTTCACGGCTCGCATCTACTATTTCCGACAATCGTAGCAAATGATCATACACATCTGTAAAATATACGTGTGATTCTTGAAACTGACGCAGTCGCTCCGAATTCAAAATCCTGTACACCAGGTCCTGCATAGAAGTTACGATCCGACGAAGCTTAATCAAATCGCCGCGAATATCAAATACCTCATCCATCAGACGTCGGCTGAATCTTTCTTTCATTGTGCTATCCAATTCATTAAGGCTATCTTCAATTTCGTGTACAGCCGGAAAATAATAATCCACCAGCTTGTCAATAACCGAGTAAACGATATAAGACGGTCCCTCCGTCCATCTATCCTGATTCCTCTGGATTTTGTTCCAGACTTCCTTAATCTCACGCAGAGGTGTTAAGTGAAACGATACAACAAAATGATCTCCGACAAACATATCTACTTCTTCAGCGTCGAGCGTATCCTGATTCAGTGCGTGGAGAACGAAGAATTTGTATGTCTCATAGTGATCAAGCTTGGGACGCTGCAGGAAATGAAAACAATCTTCAATCGCCAGCGGATGAAAGTGAAAATATGTATCAAGCAGCCGACCTTCTTCTTCTGTCGGATTTTGAAAATCAACCCAGTACCATACAGGGTTGACGGAAGATAATTGTTCCACAGGAATATTCTCTATAAGTTCCAGCTTATCTGTAAGCACCAAGGTAGATATCAAAGCTATACTTCCCCTTTCTTCTCTCTTTCTACCCTTCTTTCTTTCCTCGTATGCGCCATGCTATCTATCTTTATTTCAACGTCAGGAATTTTCTTCCTCTCCCGCTGATGGTTAGTTGCACCTATCGGAGTCCTAAGGGTAATTATCTCCCATACAGCGTACTTAAAACAGGGGCTTTATGCCCGTTGGACCGAGATAAACTCTGGACATTACACTACCATAGCCCGGAAAATAAGGGAGGCACGTTGACAGAAATTTTGCTCGTGACAGTAAAAGAGCGAGCAAACGGAAATGCTTCCGTTTCTCGCTCCTTTATTGTTACATGAACATATTTCAATTATACAAGTGACAGGCGACATAATGTTGGGATGCAACTTCCTGCCAAACCGGTTTTTGCTCTGCACATACTGGCTTCGCCAGCGGACATCTCGTCCGAAATACACAGCCAGCGGGCGGGTTTATCGGACTCGGCACATCTCCTTCAATCTGTATACGTTCCCGGCTCAACTCCACATCAGGGTCCGGTACAGGAATGGCTGATAATAATGCTTGCGTATACGGGTGCTTCGGATTTTTGTAAAGCTGATCACTCGTCGTTAGCTCTACCAAATTACCAAGATACATGACACCAATCCGATCACTAATATGCTTTACCATAGCCAGGTCATGGGCGATGAATAAATAACTCAAGTTACGCTCCCGCTGAAGCCTCTTCATTAAATTGACCACTTGCGCCTGTACCGATACATCGAGCGCTGAAATCGGCTCGTCTGCAATGACCATCTGCGGATTGGAGGCCAGCGCCCGCGCGATGCCGATCCGTTGCCGCTGGCCCCCGCTGAATTCGTGCGGAAAGCGATTCGCGTGCTCTTTGTTTAGACCGACCATCTCCAGCAGCTCATGCGCACGTTCATGCCGCTCCCGTCGGGAATAAGAACCGTTTATTTCCATGCTCTCAGTAATAATATCCGCAACAATCATCCGCGGATTCAATGAAGCGTACGGATCCTGAAAAATCATCTGCATCTTCATATTAAAACGTTGCAATTCTTTTCCCTTTAGCTTATGAACATTCTTTCCTTCATACAGCACTTCGCCCTGTGTCGGCGGATACAGGCCAATGACCGTTCTGCCGGTCGTTGATTTACCGCAGCCTGACTCGCCTACCAGACCGAATGTTTCCCCTTCATAAATCTCGAACGATACATCATCGATTGCCTTTAACAATTGATTTTTCCCTAGTGAAAAATACCGTTTCAGTCCGTTTACCTCAAGCAGCTTTCTTACTCCCATTATCCGCCCCTCCTCGCCTGTTCGTTTATTCCCAGTATCGTCGGGAGATGCAATGCTCGTTCTCATACTTGTAGCCGCGAAGCGGGATAATCTCAACTGAACTTATTGTCTCCGGAGAGTGAAGCATCATGCCTGCCCCTGCATAGATGCCTACATGATGAATCGCTCCCCTCCCTTCATCATATGCGAAAAACAACAAATCACCGGGTGCCAAATCCTCAGGTGCAATCTCTTTTCCATGCATCGCCTGGTCAGACGCATCACGCGGAATAACTATTCCTTGCGATTTATGCATCGAATAGGCAAAACCCGAGCAATCGTAGCCAAAGGACGACATCCCTCCCCATAAATACGGAAGCCCAAGGAACGTCTTCCCCGCCTCAAGGATGCGAAGACCGCACTCTGCATCTTTTCGTACGCTTCCATCTGTTATGGTCACATCATCCGTCCGGAGCAGTTGCGGGCCATCCGGCGTCGCCACTGTAATCCATTCTTCATTTTGCGCAAGTACCGGGAGCTGCGTCAAAAAACTAAGCACAATGCCCTGATTATGCCGGTCGCGGTATAACCTCGTTTTCGGTTGCGATACGACTGCCCATGTACACTTTCCTAGCGCAGCCATATATTCTGTGTTTTCCTTAACCTGGCAGCGAGGCATCCATCCCGGATAGCCACGGCTCTCTTTGCGTGATGCTTGCTCAGGAATGGCGACGCGTATCCAATCACCCGCATCCTCCAAAATCTCCACCGGTGTACCGTATAGTGCTTGAGTCTGCACAAGATTACGATCATGCAATTCCAGCTTATCGTCCAGACTCATGCTCCCAACCCATCCTTCACAATTGACCGGATTCCCTACTGCATAAGCATCGAGTGGTCGTGGTGATTCAGGGGTGGTCCAGACGGTTGCTACCGTAGTCGCCACTGCCCATCCTGTTTGTTTTGCCTCTGTCATGATACTTGGCCTACCCCCTCATTCGCACTTGGAGCAATTCCGTCAATCCCAAGCCCCGGTTTGTCGGGCAACGTTAATACTCGCCCTTCATACTGAACGCCTCCGTTTACCATATCCTGAGCCATCATAAGCGGCGCATCAAAATCGAAGCGTGTAATGTTTTTCTTGCTGGCAGCGAAGTGTGCGGCGGCAGTAACGGCCAGCCTTGATTCGATCATGCTGCCAACCATGCATTCAACTCCGCATTCTTCCGCCATATAGTTAATCATCTGTGCTTTGTAGATACCGCCCGCTTTCATCAATTTAATATTGATAAGATCTGCCGCCCTATGCTTTAGCACTTCGAACGCCTGCATCGGGGAAAACACACTCTCATCAGCCATAATCGGCGTATCTACCGCATCCGTTACCATTTTTAATCCTTCCAAATCATACGCTTTGACCGGCTGCTCTACCAGTTCGATATCAAGGCCCATCTCCTCCATCTTGCGGATAGAGCGGACAGCATCCTTAACCTGCCACCCCTGATTGGCATCCAGCCGGATTTTTACCTGACTGCCGACACGCCCGCGAATTTCTTTAATTCGCGCGATATCTTCGTGAATGTTATCCTTACCTACTTTAATTTTTAGTACATTAAAGCCAGCTTCAATATAACGCACCGCGTCCTCTCCCATTTCTTCCGGCGAATTGACACTGACAGTATAATCGGTTTCAATCTCGCTACGATAGCCGCCCAAAAACTGATAAAGCGGAAGGCCGCAGCGCTGGGCCAAAATATCATAAAGCGCCATATCCAACGCAGCCTTTGCGCTGCTGCTGCCAACCATGGATTGATGAATGATATGGAAAATACGCTCATGCGAAAGCAGGTTCTGGCCGATAAGCTGGGGACGCATCACATGCATAATAGCCGCTTCAATGCTATCCAGGCTATCTCCCGTAATGACCACCGTCGACGGCGCTTCTCCCCAGCCCGCAAGTCCGCTCTCCGTCGTGACCTTTACCAGAATGGATTCTGCATTGACTACTGTACGCAGTGCAGTCTTGAACGGTTTTTTTAACGGAACAACCTGCCGTTTCACTTCAATGTTCCGGATTATCATACTGTTGCGCCTCCTATCCTTACGTCCCTACTATACATACACTTGATGAATCGACATACTTTTGTGGCCCGAAGGCTGATGCCGAAATATGAAGCGTGATTTATATATATGAACCTATCACCATGCACGCCTCTTCACATTCGGATACCGGAAGGACAGAGCATGCTACACAGGCAAAAAAAGGGGAGGTCCGCCTGCTGCGGACGCCCCTCCGCTATCCTATTTCATATCCGCCCATTTGAAATCTATATAACCAAATGGATGCCGCACAATTCCTTCCACCTTATCGCTTTGTAAATATGCCTTGTTGTAATAGTAGAGCGGAATAATCGGTGCTTCGTTCATAAGAATTTTCTCTGCCTCATGCATCATTTGATAACGCTTCGCATCGTCCGCTTCATTATATGCATCCTGAATAAGTTTGTCATACTGCGCATTGCTCCAGCCGGTCCGATTCATCGAATTTCCGGTCTGGAAGCCTTCCAGGAAGTTAATCGGGTCAGCGAAGTCCGGCAGGAACGAGGACCGCGCCAGCATTAATTGTCCTTTTTTCTGTTCATCCTGTAACACTTTCCATTCTTTCGTTACAAGCTTAACCTCAACGCCAAGCACCTCTTTATACATTTCCTGCATTGCCTGGGCAATTTTCGGGTGTGTACTGCTGTCATTATATACGAGAGTAACCTCCGGCAGCTTCGTATATCCTTTCTCCTGCATGCCCTTTTGAAGCAATTGCTTTGCTTCTTCCGCATTAAACTTCAATAGCTCGCCGCTAACATCACGGAAATCCCCGCCTGCCGGGTCCTTAAATCCGTAGGAAACAAAACCGGTAGCTGGTTTTTCTTGTCTTTTGTTAATCAAATCGACGATTTTTTGACGGTCAATAGCTAAATTGAACGCCTTACGAATATTAACATTATCAAACGGCTCTTTCTTAATATTGAAGCGATAGAAATATGTTCCGGCTCCATTCTCGACCTTTACTTTGTTCTCTGCGAACAGCTGATCGCTTAAATCAGGCGGTACATTCGTTGTTGCATGCAGTTCGCCTGTCTGATACATCTGATATTCAGTGCCAAGTTCGCCAACCATCTTCCATGTCACTCCATCAAGCTTGACATTGGCAGCATCCCAATAGGCTTCATTTTTAACCATCTTGATTTCATTATCGTGCTTCCATTCACTCATTTTGAACGGACCATTGCTTACGTACGTGCTGCTCTCGGCGGCCCAGTTTTTGTTGCCCTCCACCGTCTTTTTATGAACAGGGAATAAAGCGGGATTAGCTACCATATTGAGGAAGTAGGACGCCGGTTTGGCGAGCGTGACCTCCAGCGTTTTTTCATCTATCGCTTTCACCTTTACGTCTTCTGCCTTACCCTTGCCAGAGTTGAAAGCTTCAGCCCCTTCAATAACATACGCCAGGAAGGCTGCCGGAGACGGAGGGGCAGTTTTCGGATCAAGCATTCTTTTCCATGCATATTCGAAGTCCTGTGCAGTTACCGGTTCCCCATTAGACCATTTCACTCCATCACGGAGAATAAATGTATATTTCTTTTTATCATCTGATATTTTCCATTCTTTAGCCATGGCAGGCTCCGGGTCCTGGTCTTTGCCGAGACGGGTCAATCCTTCCATCAAGTTAGTAAGAATATCATACGAACGCTCATCGAACCCAATAGGCGGATCGAGGGAGGTTGGTTCCTCCTGATTGTTGTATATCAGAATCTTGGCCTTCTGTTCCTGTTTGGTCTGCCCCGTATCCTTGTTTCCTGGTGCAGCTGTGTCATTCGTCGAACAGCCTGCTGCCAGTACACCGAATGCCATCGTACAGCTAAGCAATACGGCTGAAAGCTTTCTCACATTGATTTCCCCCTTTTTATATAAGAAAAACTCACGGGTGTTGCTGCCTGGTCTTTTTCGCCCACGTACCATACGTTCCACAAGGAATGGCTGGTGCCGAAAGCGACGTTTAGTACACACCTCATGCGTTTTTCAAGTGATACAATCGGAAAAAATGAACGCTCTTATCCAGTGGCCTCATCTCTCTGCGGCCATATGTTTTTAGCTCGCGGGTCCTGTAACCAGCAAGCTACCCGATGCCGTTCACAGACCGTTGTTGTCTCCGGCTGATAGCGTCCACACACTTCGAGCGCATATTCACACCGCGCAGCGAATGCACAGCCTTGGGGAGGTGCGAATAAATCGGGCGGTGTGCCTGGAATCGACTTCAGCGGAATATCCCGCTCCGAGTCAAGGCGGGGCATCGAGCCCAACAATCCGCGAGTATATGGATGCTGTGGATGATAAAAGATATCGCGAACAGCTCCAGACTCCACCACTTGTCCTGCATACATCACATTCACACGATTGGCGATTTTTGCGACAACTCCGAGATCATGAGTAATCATAATAATAGAGACACCTGTCTGTTCCTGTAACCGCTTAAACAAATCGAGAATCTGTGCCTGAATCGTGACATCAAGGGCAGTTGTTGGCTCATCGGCAATCAGAATTTTGGGCCGGCATACGAACGCGATCGCAATCATAATCCGCTGTCGCATTCCACCACTAAACTGGTGAAGGTACTGCTTCAGGCGGCTTTCCGGGTTAGCAATGCCGACTAGCTTCAGCGTCTCGACTGCCTGCTCCCTTGCCTCCTGACGCGATACTTTCTGATGGCGTATGATGCCCTCCATAATCTGCTCTCCAATCGTAATGGTCGGATTCAGGGCGGTCATCGAATCCTGGAAAATCATCGAGATTTGCGATCCTCGCAGTTCACGCATCTGCTTCTCGGTCAATGCCGTCAAATCTTTATCCTGGAACCGGATATGCCCTTCCGTAATCCGGCCGATATGTTCTGGAATAAGGCGCATAATGCTGCGCGCCGTCACGCTCTTGCCGCAACCTGACTCCCCTACAACGGCCAATGTTTCCCCCTCATGCAACGAAAAGCTTACTCCACGAACAGCCTGTACCGTACCGCCATGCGTTTGAAATGAAACACGCAGCCCTTCCACTTCCAGCAATTTCTTCTTCTCCACCCTCCGTCACCTCCTCTGCTTTGGGTCAAATGCATCCTGTAATCCGTCACCAAGCGTATTAAATGCTAGCATTGTAAATGAAATAAAGAAGGCCGGGAAAAACAAGCGCCACCAATGCCCCGACAAAATCGTAGGGAGCGCATCGTTCGCCATCACACCCCAGCTGGCCAGCGGAGGCTGCACGCCCAGACCAAGAAAACTCAGAAATGCCTCTGCGAAAATAGCGGACGGAACCGTAAATGTAAGCTGTACGATAATAATGCCAAGCGTGTTCGGAAGCAAATGGCGGCGAATAATATACCAGGGCCGTGCTCCCATCGTCCGAGCCGCCAGCACATACTCCGAATTTTTTAGCTGCAGTACCTGCCCTCGTACGATTCGCGCCATTGCAAGCCAACCGGTAGCGCTTAGTGCAATAATAATAGTAAGAAGGCCCGGTCCCATTACTACCATCAATAAAATGACGATGAGCAAATATGGAACACCGTATAAAATATCGACAATGCGCATCATGATATTATCCACTTTGCCGCCCATATACCCGGAAATTCCTCCGTAAACGATGCCGATAAAGAAGTCAATCAGTGCCGCCATCATTCCAATAAACAGCGAAATACGAGCACCGTACAGAATGCGCGCATATACATCGCGTCCCAAATCGTCCGTGCCAAACCAATGCTCTGCGGACGGCGGCTGATTGCCTGTTAATAGCGATTGCTTAGAATAACTCTGACTTGTCAGATACGGACCAAAAATAGCGAGCATGGCAACGATAAAAATCACTACAAGCCCCATCATAGCCAGCTTATTCTTACGCAGACGCAACCATGCATCCTGCCAGAATGTCAGTCGTGGCCGCACAATCGCTTCAGCAGCGTTCGTGTCTTTATTCATCGGAACGAATAATTCGTTAGGCACTCCCATGCTATCCCTCCCTCTTATGCAGCTTAATACGCGGATCAATGATGCCGTAGGCTACATCTACAAGGAACATTAAGAATACAAGCAAGGCACTATAAAATACCGTTGTTCCCATAATGACCGCATAATCACGGTTGTTAATTCCATCTACGAAATATTTGCCCATGCCCGGGACAGCAAAGATTTTCTCAATCACAAAACTGCCGGTCAACACATTCGCAAGCAGTGCCCCAAGCAATGTCACAACTGGCAATACTGCATTGCGAAGCGCATGCTTACACACAATGACAGCCGGGGATAGCCCCTTCGCTTTGGCCGTCTCGATATAATCCTGATTCAGCACTTCGATCATATTCGCTCGGGTCATGCGGGCAATCAATGCAAGCGGCCCGGTTGCCAGAGCCAGAGCAGGTAGCACAATATGCTTCCATGTTCCCCATGATGCAACAGGAAACAGCTTCCACTCCACCGCTACATATTTAATCAGCACTGTAGCTACAATAAAGTTCGGAACTGCAATACCGATGACAGCGAATACCATTGCCGCATAGTCAATAATCTTATTATGACGAAGTGCAGCTACCGTTCCCAAAGCAATTCCCGAAACAATCGCAAACAAAAGCGCAGCCATCCCTAGTTGAAATGAAACCGGAAAGCCACGGGCAATCATATTATTGACCGTATCCGGATAGTGCGATATGGACGGACCCAAATCCAGCCCTACTAACGACTTTAAGTACAATATGTATTGCACACTGAGCGGCTGATCAAGATGATAATGTGCCATTAGGTTTTGAATGACCGTCTCGTTGCTCTCCCGTCCGTCACGCTGAAATGGTGAACCCGGAATCGTATGCATTAGAAAAAACGTCACTGTGACGATGAGCCACAATGTAATAACCATGGAAATGAATCTGCGCAGCACAAACGACGCCATTTCCCCACCTCCGTCCATCGATCTGGATGAATCAAAACAAATGCAGAAAACCCAGCAAACGATCCGCAGCTTCTGCCACAAACGATCATCTGCTGGGTTTTATTTACGTGTATGTACGCCATACGAATAAATAAAGCAGCGTTTATATTCAGTTATAGAGGAGGTTCAAAAAATCTGGGAAACAGAACTGCGAATTTCTGCGTTGTGTTGCCCCTCCGCTGCTCACGTAGTCTCTCCTACGCTCCACTGCTCGGGTCTACCGCGCCTTGAACTTCATGGCTCTGTTTGTCCTCCTTTTTGAACAGGCTCTTACAGTCATGCGGAACCCTGATCCACACCTGCTTTGTTAAGCGCTCGGTATTTCTTCTGTGCATCCTTAAAGGCGACAATGAGCGCCTTCTGGGACGAGCCGTGGTATCTCCGCCGAATCTCGCCCGCCAATTCCTCTGTTTCCCAAATCGTACGACCGACAAAAATTGAACGCACAAAGTCGGAAGTCAGCGGTATCGTAGACGAACATCCTGCATCGATAATCTTATCGCTCCGGCAATCGATGACAAGCCCAATAAAAAATGCACTGTACTGCTGTGTAATCGGATTGTTGATCGATGATTGCGCGTCGCCTATGATATAGATGGAATCGGCATCATACAGCACGGAAGAACCCTCGCTCCTCCGCTATACGGTCAGGTTTACCGGGATGTTTAAAGGAAAACTTTAAACGACCAGTTTCCTAGTATAACGGACAAATATTTCTTAGTTTAATATTAACAGAAAATAATGTATTTTGTAAACAATACAAATGATAAAATTTAATGAACGTGGTTTACCTTCTCAACAGTTTGAGTCATTATAATTTGATTTTCCTTGTTGTAAAAAAGGCTTTGCACTAATTACCATAGTAAGGGGGGGATTATATTGAAAGCAAAATGCATTAGATTTCATAAGTTCGGAGCGGGTTAACCCCCTAATTTTGGACACATACTAC
>NZ_KE952813.1 GCF_000466385.1 Aneurinibacillus aneurinilyticus ATCC 12856 | reverse complement strand
GCGATCTACTCTGGATTATACTGGATAATCAACATCCTTGATGCCGCCTATATCATTAATTTTGTGGAGATTTATTTTTTCAGTATGCTCTTCACCATTAGAAACTGACCATTTTACAATAGCATATGTTTTTTCGACAATATCTCGATCAAAATGGCTTTTTTCATCAAGTGTAATATTTTGAGTTAAGTCTGCATCTTTTAAGTCTTGTGGAAAGTCAATTGTATCGGCGGTTATTGATTTTCTATATACAACTTTTTCATTGCCCAGACGAAATTCGATTGAGAAAAAATTGATAGCAGTATTCTGTTTAAGTTTTTCTTGACCAATATAATAAATTTTTCCATTGCCAAATTCTGATTGAGTATCTGTTATTTTACTAACATAATTTTCTATTCTCCAATGTTCACTTTCTCCAGACATTTTTATGGTAAAAGCATCTTCTGTCTGCTTTTCACTTTTTGTACAGGCAGTTAAAAATAAGAGCAATATAATGAGGATAGCGAGAAATTTAGTTGTTTTCATAATCTTCCTCCTTAACTTAAAATGCTTAATTCAAATTCTAACTTTTATTTTACAATACGCTCTACAAAAAGAAACTATTACTATATTTGATCAAAAGTGTACATAAAATCTACCACAAAGAAAGAGCCGAAAGTTCCCTTATGTAGCTTGAGCTATATAGGGTCAATTTAAGTTTTCGATATATCAAAGCAAGAAGTTCTCTTCAATACTTTCTCTGGACATTGTCTCATAAACTCTAAAGACAAATCTACCAGTTCTTGAATGGTAGCAACACAGTGACGCAAAGATGCATTTTTTCGCTCTGTTCATATTTAACTACTGTTTCTAGTGTCCAACTGTGATGATTCGTGATTTGTAATCTTTTCATATCAATATGCTACCCTTGATTACCTTCTTAGGAACAATATTAACAAATTTGACTATCCCTGCAGGATGAATGGCTAAGTCAAACTTATATAATTTGGGGTAAAATTAAGTGATGCTCTTGCTTTCGTTCTCTAGTAAATGAATTTAATCTAATACTTATGTAGGGAAACTGTATATGATGTTAGTATAGTTTCGCGGACACATCTTAGTTAAGTGCTACAATAATTACTAGGAGGATGTGTCCAATGGAAAATAAAAATACAGGCAAAAAATTTAATGAGGATTTTAAAAGAACAGTTGTTGATCTATATCATGCTGGTAGCTCTGCCAGGTTGATTCCTGATCGGTTGGTTGATAACGAATTTTAAAAAGGATAATGCGGGGGGGGCTTTGGCATAGAGAAAAATCATGATTGTAGATAGGGAATGGATAAAAGGCTCAAAAGCTGAAAGCTTTTGAACCTTAACTTGATGGCTATGGGGACAGCTCCTACTTAGGAAAATTAAATTTGATATGCAGCGTAGCAGAATCCCACTTGCTTTGATGCAACTCCTGTTCCAGTTTTTGCACCAAAAAGATATACATCAAATTCAAATCTGTCAAAATCATCATAAGCTACTATTTGGTAGTTTTTACCGTTTGTGTTTACAGTATATTGAGCTGTTTTAGATTTTTTTTCAGTAACATCAAAACCGACTGAAGCAGTTACAACTTCGGCACTAACTGAAGTGTTACTAGAAAATGAATTAGATACCTCTACTGTTTGGCTTAAAACCAAATTCCCATCTATATTACCTGTACCCGAAACCCTAGCCTTTGGTTGCACACCGCAGCTACTACTTTGTCTTGTTACTTTAATAGAATAGCCAAGGGCTTTAGCAGTAAGATCTTCATCAATTTTTTGCTGATTATGCGCTGCCCCGTTATCAGAAGGTCTAATGCGTACAATGTGATCAAGTTTGGCATTTGGTGTAGGTTTTTCCCATCCCATTTCTTTTATAAATTCTTCTGGGTCTTCAGGTTTAATAATTTCTATTATGGGTTCCGAAGGCTCTTTGGCGTTTGCATAACTAAGGTTTGATTGAATTGCTAATGTAAAGAGGGCCAAAACTAGGGAAGCTACAACTAATCTGATCTTTTTCATTTAATAACTCCTCCTTTTTGTTTTTACATTTAAAACATTAACATATATTCACAAATAAGTAAATATTTTATAAATACAACTTAGTGAAACGACATACTCTTAATTATAGAAAGTAATAAAAGAAGGAGAAAATCAGAGGATGGAAAAAGACACACTAGCCCTTTTTTTGCCGAAGCGTAGGGCGCATTCAACCTCTCTTATTTCAGGTTCTCCTATTTCCGAAATATAAAGTGTAACTCTCTCTATAAAGTCTGTATATCATCGTATGTATAGAAAGGAGATAGTAAAATACTGGAGAAATTTAAACAGATAGTGGAAGACAAGTTTACTGAATAAAAAGAGTACGGTTTCTTTTTTTGTTATTTTACCATGCCTGTTGATGATCCATAAGGTGGAAGAAAGAAGGTGCACGCCGTACGCGTCACTCTTTTCTATCCACCTATGGATACCAAGGGTGTTGATTGTTCAAA
>NZ_KE952812.1 GCF_000466385.1 Aneurinibacillus aneurinilyticus ATCC 12856 | reverse complement strand
TCTTCCACCTTATGGATAATCAACAGGCGTGATACCTTCTTAATCAATTAACAAAAAACGCCCGTCCTTCCGATGCGGAAAGAGAGGGCGTGTTCCAACACTGAACGCAGGTCTTATAACGGTATATTCTTTTTATGCTTTTGTTCTTTGCCAGCGACATATCCGATAACTTTGCCTTTAATATATTCTGTAGGCAACGCTCCGAACTGCTTGCTATCATAAGCGTTAACCCAATCATCGTCCACAACAAATACATGGCCCTGAGGAACTATGATCTCCCTCATATTAACCTTGCACTGTTTTTTCATTCTCATTACATGCGCTTCACTCTTATCCCGATCAATTCGCTTGCGTAAGTCTATATATTGCTTTAGATCCATTCCTTTATGCTGAAACCTGCCGTAAAACGTATCAAGTACCTTGCCGTTAATGTAGAGCTGCCCTTCTTTAATTCGAACGCGCTCCTCCCCGAATGCTACAATACGGGATAATCTATGACCGCGCACACTTCCCGGAACGACATGGTAGACGATGTCTCCTCTGGACATGTCCTTATCTCCATAATCGAAATCGACCACTATGTCCCTGCGATAAAATACTCGGCACTTCTGATTCCCATATGGTCGCCAATTCTCCATATTATTGTAGGCATACTGTCTGACTACTGTCTTACCCGCAATATTCCCCGGCATAATCGCCTGTGGCTTGGGACTCGTATGCCAGTCCATCATCACTTCTTCGTCCCTGTTGAATGAGCAGGCAGATATGGCCAACAGCATTACATAAATTATTAATAAAGTGCCAAACTTATTCACGGTTCTCTCCCTACCCTACTCTGTACTCTATACTCTAAGACGAATTCTACACGAATTTGTTTCAAATTCCGGCAGGTTTATCTTTAAAATTTTTTCCAGATTCCTTTATAACAAAAAATCGGAGAAATCTTCCTCAATTAAAGCAAAAAACGCTTATCCAAGATATCTCACCTCCGTAAGTGAAATATAAGATAAGCGTTGTTACTACCTGCAATAAACGGTGTAAATACACGATAAATTGCGTATGAAGTTTTAACTACATTCGTTGAAATAAGCGTAATGTACCCTAAACTAGTTCTGCATCACAAAATCCGTCTCCATCGTATCCCCTTCTTGGAAAACGCGCAGGATTTCGTATTTCGTATTGCGCTGTGCCGGAATTTTGCCCGCTTCACGAATCAATTCAAGAATGTGATTCGTATTTACTTTGTACGTACAAGCTGCTGCCGATACGACATTTTCCTCCATCATCGTTGAACCGAAATCATTGCAGCCGTACTGAAGTGACAGCTTACCCACTTCCGGTCCCATAGTTACCCAGGAAGATTGGAAGTTCGGGATATTATCGACCATCAATCGGGAAATAGCAACATTTTGTAAGTATTGTTCCGGTGTCTGTTTTTCCGCCTTCATATTCGTATTCTCTGGCTGGAACGTCCAGGAGATAAATGCCAGGAACCCGGGGCCGCCTACCGCTTTCATCTCATCCTGCGCTTCGCGTATGCGCAGCATATGAAGCACGCGCTCCTCCAGCGCTTCGCCAAAGCCGATAACCATCGTTGCCGTTGTAGACATTCCAACACGATTCGCCTGTTTCATGACATCGATCCACTGCTGCCAAGAGCCTTTGAGACGGCTAATTTTTCTGCGGGTACGGTCATCAAGAATTTCTGCTCCCGCGCCTGGCAGCGAATCGAGTCCTGCATCATGAAGCAAACGAATTGTTTCTTCTATAGGTTTATTCGATACTTCTGCAATTTTTACGATTTCTGCCACGGACAGCGAATGCATCTGAATTGATGGAAAACGTTGCTTAATACCACGCAGCAAATTGGTGTAATACTCCAAAGGCAGGTTCGGATTCGTACCGCCCTGCATCAAAATTTCCGTCCCCTGTACATCAACGGTTTCCTGAATTTTTTTATAAATTTCTTCTTCCGGCAGTACATACCCTTCCTTCGAGCCCGGCGCACGATAGAACGCACAAAAGCGGCAGTATGTATCACATATATTCGTATAATTAATATTGCGTCCAATTACAAATGTCGTAACCGGCTCCGGATGCCACTTCTCCATGACCTTATTGGCATAATGGCCTATCTTTTCTATTTCATTGCTTTCATACAGGCGAAGGCCATCTTCTAGTCCTAGCCGTTCACCAGCCAATGCCCGCTCCAATATTTGGTCAATCGTCACGGTGTATCCCTCCAAACGTTACATTCACTCTTTCATCGTAACACAAAGCCCCCTGCTTGCCTACCACGCAGGGGGTGTCCGAACTTTTATTCTGTAAAGCCAATTTCTTCATATACTTCCGGTTGCCAGTGGATAACACAACGATCAAGCGGTAAATTAATCTCCCGCATTCCGTTCGGCTTACCGTTGAAATAAATAATTTCTGACAGGATGACACGCGTATCTTTAATCTGTACTTCACCTTGCAAACGTTGTACTGTTTGATCCATCCCGTAAAATACAACTTCCCCTGTCCCTAACGTTTTCATTTCTTTTCCTCCCTATCCTTCCTCTTATTTGTTATTTTGGGCTGTTTCAATAAATGCTTTAATTTCTTCAGGCGAGAAACGGGAGAGGATGTCCTGCTTGATTTTCTTCTTGTCTGCTGCTGTCAGACCGGCCGAAACCATAGAGCGGTATTCATTCATCTCGGAAACAGAAAAGCGCTTCATAGCATAGCGCATCGCTTCACTATTGTCCTTAAATTGAATGGTTTGCTTGGCACTTTGTTTGGCACCTTGTCCTTTTTCCGTTTCTTTTTCACCCTTTTCCTTCTTATCACCCAAAACAGCAGAAGTATCATTTGCTTTGCTGATTTCAGCTTGTATGGCCGGATCTTCCACTGCTTCCTCCAGCTTAGCCTGAAGCTCTTTATCTTCTAGCATTTTTTTTACGGCCGGGTCCTTCATCACTTCATCGGTCACTTTCTTCATCGTCTTGTCTGCTGCATAATCGAACGCTACCTTGGCACCGATACCTAGCAAAACAAGAAGAGAGAGGCCTATTAGCAGCCATTTTTTCATGCTTATATCACCTTGCCTTCCTCAGCGATTTCATTACTGAATCCGACGATTGTTGCCATTTACTTCATATGCTTTTGTGTAATAGCGAATGCGTTCCATAATTCGCATCGCCTTCAACTGTTCGACTCCGGCCTTTTGCGAATAGGCAAGATGGTCCTGCAACTGTTCATACGTATAATTTGATGTATACAATACGGGCAGGTTCTCGCTCACCCGATATTGAAGAATCGCTCCCAGTACTTCATCACGTGCCCACGGTGACAGCGTCTCCGCTCCAATGTCGTCGAGAATGAGCACGGGTACTTCTTTGAGCACAGCGATTTTCTCCTGTACGGTATTGTCTCCAAGCGCGTCTTTAATCTCCCTGAAAAAGTCGGGCGTATAGACCATTAGCGAAGCAATGCCTCTCTCAGCCAGCTTTTTGGCGGCTGCCCCCATTAAATAGCTCTTGCCTACGCCGAACGGCCCGTAGAAATACAATCCTTTCGCACCTGGTGTTCCCGGTTCGACATGCTGGCAAAATTCCAGCACCGCTTCTATTGCGTCAATTCGCTCATCATCTGCATCCAAGTCTGCAAACGATGCACCTACAATTTCCTTTGGAATATGATGCGTTCGAATAAGCCTGGAACGTTCCTTTTGTTGACGATCCAGCAAATACAAGCGGCAGGGTGTGTGCCTTACTTCAATAGATATACCTGTCCAGTCCATTGCTGCCTTATGTCCCTGTAGCAGGTTCGGACAGGCGTCAAGACCGGGACAATGGCGACAATGCTCCGTTTCATCAAGCGTTTGTTTAACCCTTGACAATGACTGTGCGATATGGGCTACAGTAATCTCCGGATGCTCCCGGCGCAGCTCGACGACTTCAGGACTTTGGGCTATATCATCGACGATCTGGTCGAACGAATATTTTCCATTTATTTTATATGAAGCCAGTAATTTGTTCATCCGCTGCATCCTCCTCTCTCCCCCTCTCTATTGCTTGTTTTCTCCCATTGCTTTCAGAAGGGCCTTTACACGCTGACGCTTTTTCTCATGTTCAGAATCGGATACCGGCTGCCCACTTCCCTGCTCTGCCGGTACCGCCTTCTGCTCCTGCAATTTGCGCTGACGTTCGAGCTGTTGGAGGATAAGCGGTGGAATTTCGTCTTTCTTTTTGCTTCTTCCGCCGGATATCCCACGCGCCGTAGTTTTTTTCTCATCAGACGCCTTTTTATCGAAGAAAAGCGTCTTGCCGTTCTTGCGCTCTAGATAAAATTGTCGTGCCTGCCGCTTCGCTTCCTGCACCGTTTGAATGTTGTGCCGTTTCCAGTGGCCCGCTATTTTATAAATCACGTCTTTCGGAAGCTGTCTATCATATGCGAGCATAACATACTCCAATAGCACATTTACCACGCCCGGGGGCAATTGATACTGTTCAAGCAATTCTTCAACAATTTTCTGGTCAGCCGGAGCGATTTTGCCTCCCCGTTGATAATATTCCATCAATTGCAATGGAGACAGCGAGGCCAACAAACGTGCATGATTCTCCGCTTCAGATAACAGATGTTCCTGCTCCTTCGCTTCTGTGTCCGATTGGAATACAATTTCTTCCTTCGCTACGATTTTTGGAACCCTTCCATTCTCCTGACCGTACCACTCTTTTATCCTGCGTCGCAAAGTGATTAAATCAATTGTATCTTCCGGAATAACGACGGGCTCTTGAAGAAATCTCGCCATCATCTCACTATCAATCCCGTACGTGAATGCAAGATTATCAAGCTCTGTTTTCACTTCTTTCGTAAACAGCCCCTGTTTCTTCACCATTTTTGGAAGCGACGCTTCTAAAAACTCAAAATCCAGTCGGGACTCCGAGTAATTGCGTACTTCACTTGCGCTCGGATTAAAGGATGGAAGCGGACTCTCTTCTTCCGTCTCCTGAAGAAATTGATACGTTTCTGTACCTCTTACTACCTTCATTTCGCTTGGAGAAAGGTGATAAAACACTTCATCAAATGCTTTCGTAATTCGGGTCCGTTCCGCTGTGTCCAGTGTACGCCCCGCATCCATCATGGAAAAACGCCTTCTGAGCTTTCGGTAAAATTCCTTACCAACACGGTTAAGCAACATAATGCTTAATGTATCATCACGAAAAAACACATCCGGAGAATGAGGGGGCTGTAACACGTATTCAAACGTTCGCTCTCCTCCTTCATCAATCTGGTAAGCTTCCAGCAATCCGATGGCTTCCAATTGATGTCTCGCCTTGAGAATGACGTCCAGTGGCGCCGCCATCGTCACCATCAAACCATAGTGAAGCCCCTGTATCGGAGAAAAGCTTGCCAGCGACAAATTGTGGAGCAATGTCTGATAAAGTGCAATTGGCAACGCACCTACCAACGGCTGATATAAGTGTATCACGTATCCGATTTCTGCATTGCTAATAGGTCGCCTTACACGAATAAGGTAGGGATCATTGGGGACGGTTTCCTGCCATCTCACCCGTATATCACTCCCTGTATGTCAGTCTTTCTCATATATTATATCATCGAACTTCTTATTCTTCACAATCTTGTGCCGACTGTTCCAGCGCCTCTACACAAACGGCAAGACGCTCCAGCACCTCTTGTTTCTGGGCAGGAGATAACGCTTGCGACTGTAGGACATTTTGTAACTCTAATGAGGCTAGTGTTACACTTTCCAGTGCATATTCAAGTCCATCCGGCAGCTTTACTGGCTCCTTCCCTGCCGAAGCATGACCGGTTATTTCTATCGCCTCGCCGTACGTTACCGTCTCAAAACGATAGGGAACATGGGCATCCAATCCAAGCGTCTCACTCACAGTTTTGGCAAAGTGAAGCGATACGGCTTCTTCACCATGTACAATAAAAACTTTTTTCGGCTTATAAGTAAAGCTAGCAAGCCATTCCAGCAAACCCGCCTGATCGGCATGTGCAGAAAATCCTTCAATGTTATGAATATGTGCCAATACATTAATATCCTCACCGAAAATTCGGACCCGCCTTGCTCCGTCAACAATACGACGTCCAAGTGTACCTTGAGCCTGATACCCGACAAATACAATATGGGATTTCGGTCTCCAAAGATGATGCTTTAAATGGTGTTTAATTCGTCCGGCTTCACACATACCGCTTGATGAAATGATGATTGTGCCGCTAACTACACGGTTCAGACGCTGTGACTTCTCCACTGTCTCCACAAATTGCAGACCGGGAAACGAGAGCGGGTCCATTCCTTGCCGCAAGTACTGCTGGCTCTCCTCATCAAATACCTCCTGGTTACGACGAAATATCCGCGTCGCCTCTATCGCGAGCGGACTATCAATAAATACTGGTAGCGGCGCAATTTTCCCTTCATGTAAAAGCTTGGACAATTCATAAATAATCTCCTGTGTACGACCAACCGAAAAGGAAGGAATAATTATATTGCCGCCTTGCTTTTGGATAGTCTGGACAATCCCACCAAGAATTTCACCACGGTCGACTCGTTCACCGTGCAGTCGATCACCGTATGTTGATTCGATGAATACGTAATCCGCCTCATCGATAAAAGCCGGATCCTTTACAATGGCCTGCTGTTTACTTCCCAAATCTCCGGAGAATACCAGTTTACACGCACTATCCATCTCCGGTGTATTCACCCACATCTCGATAATGGCCGACCCAAGGATATGCCCAGCATCACGCATACGAATAGTTATCCCCGGTACAACTTGCGTACATTGATCATATGGTATACCTTGAAACTGGGATAAACAGTATCGTGCGTCTTTTTCCGTATACAACGGTTTCATCTGGGGGCGTCCTCGGCGACGGCGCTTTCTATTGTACCATTCAGCTTCCGCTTCTTGAATATGTCCACTATCCGGAAGCATGATAGAACAAAGATCCACCGTTGAATGTGTAGCAATAATCGGTCCTGAAAACCCTTGTTTACATAACTTCGGTATGAGGCCGCTGTGATCAATGTGGGCATGTGTCAGTACAACCGCTGCAATCTCACCTGGGTTAAAAGGAAAACTTTGTTCATTCCATTGTTCAAGCTCTTTATTCCCTTGAAACATTCCGCAATCAATCAAAATTTTATGCCTGCCAGTATCCAGCACATAGCAAGAGCCTGTTACCGTTCTCGCTCCCCCTATAAATTGTATCTTCACTTCCGTTCGCCTTCCCTTATTCGCTTCATACCTCGGCGTTATTCTTTCTTCTTACTATTATGAATTAAGTCTTCCAATTCCTTGACAAATACATTAATATCTTTAAACTGCCGATACACGGATGCAAAGCGGACATATGCCACCTCATCAACGTTATACAACGCATTCATCACTAATTCGCCAACATCTTTGCTCTGAACCTCCGCTTGACCACCGTTGCGCAATTCACGCTCAATTTGATCCACAATCATTTCTAAGGTATCCAACGGGACAGGCCGTTTCTCGCAGGCACGGATAATCCCGCGCAGAATTTTCTCACGACTGAACTCCTCACGAGTTCCTTCTTTCTTCACCACCAGTAGCGGTGTCTCCTCCACCATCTCGAACGTGGTAAACCGCCTGCCGCATTGCTCACATTCCCGACGTCGCCGAATAGATTTACTATCATTTACTGGCCGCGAATCAAGTACCCGTGTTCCATTATGTGCACAATATGGACAACGCATCTCATCAACCCCACTCCATTGCGTACTTTTCCCTAGTTTGTCCCAGAAAAGCGCCAACGTCAAGAGTAAAAAACGAAGGGCCTTATTTTCACATTCATTCGCATGTGTACATAAAGGCTAAATATTTGTTATTGATGAAAAAACGGGACAATCCGTTTTTTCGGATTGTCCCATCTTTTACATGATAAGCATTAGACGCTTACACAGTTACTTCCACTTTTTTTTTCGCATTCGCAGCAGCGGATACGTGTTTTGCCAAGTCGAGTACACGGCAGGAATAACCCCATTCGTTATCATACCAGGCAAGCACCTTCACCTGCTTCTCGCCCATCACCATCGTTGACAGCGCATCTACGATAGAAGAGTTCTCATCCCCGTTAAAATCAGAAGATACAAGCGGCTCTTCAGTAAAGCCAAGAATGCCTTGCATACGGCCTTCGCTTGCTTCACGAAGCACACGGTTCACTTCTTCTACTGTCACGCTTTTCTTTACGTTCACAACCAGGTCTACAACCGATACGTTCGGTGTCGGAACGCGAAGCGAGAAGCCGTTCAACTTACCTTGCAGTTGTGGGAGAACACGTCCAACCGCACGAGCCGCACCTGTTGTAGTCGGAATAATCGCCTGTGCACATGCACGTGCTCTGCGCAAATCTTTGTGCGGATTATCCAGATTCTTCTGGTCATTTGTGTAAGAATGCACCGTTGTCATCATGCCATACTCGATGCCAAACGCTTCATCTAATACCTTGGCTACCGGAGCCAGGCAGTTTGTCGTGCAAGATGCATTGGAAATGATATTATGAGCCTCATAATTGTATGCATCATCGTTTACACCCATCACGATCGTTACATCATCGTCTTTTCCCGGTGCTGTGATGACTACTTTTTTTGCACCAGCCTTAATATGTTTACCCGCACCTTCTTTGTCGCGGAATTTTCCTGTCGCTTCGATAACAATCTCCACATCCAACTCCTTCCAAGGAAGATTAGCTGGATCACGGTCGGAAACTACTTTAGTTTCTTTTCCGTTTACGATAATTATGTTATCTTTCGTTTCAATTTTATCGGAAATGTTTCCATGAATTGTGTCATACTTAATAAGATGAGCAAGCGTCTCAACGGGATAGCTAGCGTTAATTGCTACTACTTCTACTTCCGGATCATTCATCGCTTTACGGAATACCATCCGTCCGATACGTCCAAATCCATTAATGGCAATGCGTGTCGTCATTAATATGTTCTCCTCCCCGGATATGTTCCATACTATTACATACCCTCATTATAATAAGTATGACACTTTTTTCAATAGACTAGCGCAAATTTATTATTTTCAGACTATTACAATCTATCGGCTATGCTATCTATATACATCTGATTTGATTAATCGACACTGGTCCTTCTTCTGCCGGAGCGCAAGGCGCATCCAACCTCTTCTTTTTTCCAAATTTTCTCCTTCCAACCACCTGAACTTTTGTTACTACTTAAAAAAGGATGGCCGCAGCCATCCTTCTACTTTAAAGAGCTGAATTCATCAGCATAAATTTTCTCGTATCGATGCTTGTAATATAATGCTCGCTGTACATAATGACGCGTTTCTCCAAACGGAATTCTGGAAAGATGCTCCTCCGTTCCGTCCCATGTCCCTTGTTGCATCCATTTTTTAACATTTCCTGGTCCGGCATTATACGCGGCGATGACCGCATATGGATTATCATTAAACATTTCATGCAGGAAGGAAATATACCACGTTCCGAGCAATATGTTCGTATCCGGCTCGTCCAAGTATTCAGTCGCCATCGGTGAGATTTTGGTCTTCTGTATCGCCCATTCCGCCGTTGTGGGCATCATCTGCATAAGCCCGATTGCTCCCTTTTTGGAGATACGATGTTTATCAAATTTTGATTCGATTTGAATAATCGCCATAATTAAATACGGATCCACATTATACTGCTTGGACGATTTGCGTATTTCTTCTTTGTAATATATCGGGTACATCGCTTTCCACGTAGCAGGTGCATCCAGCAGCAGAAAAACTACCAATAAGCAAAGAAAAAACACCGTGTTTCTGCGACTTAACCGTTTCATCCCCAACTCCTTATCCATACAGTTTCCTGTATCCGTGCGCGCCTTTATTCCAAATTCAACAATATCCCTACCAGCTCATCTACCTGCTGTTCCGTTTCTGAAAGCGTACCGTTGTTGTCAATTACGTAATCTGCCCAAAGACGTTTGTCTTCTATAGACAGTTGAGAGGCGATACGTCGCCGCGCTTCTTCCTCATCAAATCCGTTCCTTTCCATCAAGCGCTCCAATTGCAGGTTGGCTGTACAATATACGACAACTACTTTTTCCACCATATATTCAAGCTTTGACTCGTACAATAACGGAATATCAAGCACAATAAGCGCAATTTTTTCTTCCTGCGCCTCTTTTATCAGCTGACGCATACGTCCCCGTATAGCAGGGTGAACAATCGCATTCAAATCCAGACGTGCCTGCTCGTCCGAAAAAACAAGGGAACCCAGCTTTGTCCGGTCCAATTCATCATTGGCAAGTAAAATGTCTCGTCCAAAGCGCTCGACAACAAGAGACCAGGCTTCTTCACCTGGCCGAACAACCTCACGTGCAATCATGTCCGCATCAATGATACGAGCATCGCGCTCTGCAAGCATTCGTGATACTGTACTTTTTCCACAGGCAATGCCGCCTGTTAATCCAATGACCATATCCTCCTCAACTCGCTCTCACATCATTTTGAAAAAACCGCACAAAATTAGAAGAATTCCCGGAAGATATGTCATTCGCTTTAACCAACCGACTTCTGAATACATAAATCCGAGTTTTAGTCCTGATAGGATAAATAAGCAGCTCACACTTCCAATAACTAGTGCGGTCACCCATGGTTCATAACCAATAAGCGCAGCACCAATACCAGCGCCAAATGCGTCCAAAGAAAGAGCCATCCCAAGAAGCATCGCCTCCACAGCGGAAATCGTACCGGAGCGATCCACATCCGCTTCAGTAGGACGCTTAAGAATTTGTACGATAAGACCAAGCGCTTTAATTTCAAATGCTACAAGCGACTTTGGCTCCCCATTCGGCTGCTCATGCTTCGGCCCTTCTTCCTCCGCTTCCTGTAGCTTTGCATTATATATGGCCCATAAGCCAATAGCGACTAAAATCATTCCCCCCACATATTGGGTAGCAGCAGGTGACAAAAAATACGCCAGCCACTTGCCAATATACATCGAGGCAAGAATCACCAGCGCCGAACACGAGGTTATAATAATAACGGAACGCGCAGGAATCTTGATGCGGCGTATGCCGTATGTGACGCCGACCCCGAATCCATCTAGACTCACTGCAAAGGCCAATGCCAGGAGCGAAAAAATATGCAGCACCCCATTCTCCTCCTTCTCTATCTCGCCCTTCTTTTGCCAACTTATTCATAGGCGCTTGGTACAGTATATGAGAAGAAAAGAAAGGGGTGCCTTCTCTACACAGCACAGAGAATATGCACATACCTTTCATTTGCAGCAACTCGTTTATCCCATCTTAACGGACAGTAATGCCCTCACTGAACGAAGTTTCATTTTAGTTGCGGGGCTGACAGGATGGACAAATATGCGTACCGCGCCCACCAACGACAAACTTCTCGATTGGTGTGCCACATACGACACACGGCTCACCTGTACGGCCGTACGCCTTCAGTGTATGCTGAAATTGCCCCTCTTGTCCCTGTCCATCAACATAAGATTTAATAGAGGATCCTCCTAATAGTATCGACTCGCTCAAGATCTGTACAATGCTAATATGAAGCGCCTTCCATTGCTCATCCGTCAACTCGTCCGGTACCTTCTCCGGATGAATACCCGCCTGAAACAACGCCTCATCTACATAAATATTCCCGAGCCCGACGATTATTTCCTGATTTAACAACAATGGCTTAATTTTACTTTTGCGTCGCTTCACTCTTTCCTTTAGCAGCTCCGCCGTAAACGTCTTATCCAGCGGCTCAGGACCAAGCTTATGCAACGGTGGTCCCGCCATCTCCTTACCTTTAGCAAACAAATGCATTGTTCCGAAAGTCCGAACATCTTTATAGCGAAGCTCTGTGGCGTCAGCAAATTGAAAAATAACGTGAGTATGCTTCTCCACATCGTCTTTCTCTTGATAGAGGCCATAGCGCCCCTCCATCCTCAAATGGGACACCATCACAAAGTCATCAAGGTAGAATAGCAAAAACTTGCCGCGCCGACCGACATCGCGAATCGTTTGCCCCTTCATCAGCTCAATAAATAGCACCGTATCATCCGGGGCTTTAATTAATCTTGGCAGTTTTACGATCACATCAGTGATTGTCTTTCCCGTGACCAGCTTATTCAGCGTACGCCTAACCGTTTCCACTTCAGGCAATTCCGGCATGCAAACTCTCTCCTTCTCATGTTGTGTTACTTCGCTTCATACCAGCTCTTGCCATAATTCACATCGACTTTCAATGGTACATCAAGCGACAAAGCCTTCTCCATTACATCCGGTACAAGCTTGCACATCTGCTCAAGCTCATGCTCCGGTACCTCAAAAATCAATTCATCATGCACTTGAAGCAACATTCGGCTTTCCAGCCTCTCTTCTTCCATTCGTTGCGCCATGTTGACCATCGCCAGCTTAATAATATCTGCAGCCGTTCCCTGAATAGGCGTATTCATCGCTGTGCGCTCAGCAAAACTACGCAAATTGAAGTTGCGGCTATTAATATCTGGCAAATAGCGGCGACGTTTTAACATCGTTGTTACATAGCCATTTTTCTTTGCTTCTGCAATACTGCTATCCATATACTGTCTTACACCTTGATAGACAGAGAAATAACGTTCAATAAATTCGGCCGCTTTCTTCCGGGTAATATTCAAATTCTGCGATAGCCCGTAATCACTAATACCATAAACAATTCCAAAGTTCACAGCCTTGGCCTGACGGCGCATTAACGAGGTAACCTCATCTTCCTTCACACCGAATACGTCCATCGCTGTACGTGTATGAACATCCATATCCCGACGAAATGCGTCAAGCAAGTTCTCATCTTGAGAGATATGTGCGAGAATGCGCAGCTCGATTTGCGAATAATCAGCGGCCAGTATGAACCAGCCTGCCTCGGATGGAACAAAAGCCTGACGAATTCTACGCCCTTCCTCTAAACGAATCGGGATATTCTGCAGGTTTGGCTCCGTGCTGCTCAAACGTCCGGTCGCTGTCACAGCCTGATTAAAAGAAGTGTGGATTTTGCCTGTCTCTTCATGAATTTCTTTTTTCAATCCTTCAATATATGTGGACTGCAACTTGCCTAGTTGACGGAACTCCAAAATAAGCGGCACAATTTCATGCGATTGCTCCAGTTTCTCCAATACATCAGCGCTCGTTGAATAACCGGTTTTCGTCTTTTTAATGACAGGCAATTGCAGCTTGTCAAACAAAATTTCACCTAATTGCTTTGGCGAGTTAATATTGAAATCAACCCCTGCCAGCCTATGAATTCTTGCGGTGAGCGACGCCAGCTTTTCAGTAAGTTCCGCACCCATCTCATCCAAACGTTCCCGGTCAACCCTTACGCCTCTGGTCTCCATAGCACCCAGCACTGTTGCAAGCGGCAGTTCTAAATCATACAGAAGCTCATCCAGTCCTTCGTCTTTCAGCGTTATATCCATTTTGCTATGCAAACGATAGATGGCATCTGCTTTACGCACAATATGCGCTCCGAGAACAGACATATCTGGAGTCGAGCGTTTCGCCCCCTTACCATACACCATATCATCAGAGGTCAGATGCATATTATATCGTTGTGCTACATCACAGAGACGATGATTTGTTTCGGAAGGATTACTCAGGTAAGACGCCAGCAGTATGTCAAAGCAAATACCTTCCAGCTTAATGTTCTTCCATGCAAGTGCCACCTGGCTACGCTTCGCATCATAAACCCACTTCTGCTGTTCCGGGTTAGCCAGCCATTCAGACAACGCTGGCCAGCTTATTTGCTCAAACGGTACATACAAACGCGTAGACCCGCTTACAAGACCAATACCATGGATCGGGGCCCCATGATAATTCTCCGCATCCACCTCGACCATAACCGCCATTGGGGAAGTAAGCCTCCCCATCCATTCATCACGGTTTTTCTCTGTAATGGTTATAAATTCGACATCTTCGTTCACTTGTACAACCTCGGAGCTAGCTTCTACTGCATCAAATCCGAGACGATCCATTAAGGATTTGAACGCAAACCGTTCCAATACAGGTATAATTTTTTCTTTTTTATACGATTGATATATCGTATCCTCGATCGTAACTTCTACAGGTGCATCACGCAGAATAGTAGCCAGTTCTTTGCTCATTCTGGCATCGTCGGCGTGCGTTTCGATCTTTTCCTGGAGCTTCTTTCCTTTCACTTCCGATACGTGCTCTAACACGCCCTCTACGGTTCTGAATTCATGCAACAGCTTAAGAGCCGTTTTCTCGCCAACGCCCGGAATGCCGGGAATATTGTCCGATGTATCACCCATCAAACCTTTTAAATCAATGATCTGTGCAGGTGTTAAATTATACTTGATGGCGATTTCTTCGGGCGAATACAATTCCACTTCACTAATACCTTTACGGGTTAATGCTACCGTCGTTGTATCAGATACAAGTTGCAGCATGTCCTTATCTCCAGATACGATAAGGGTTGTAAATCCATTCGCCTCCGCCCGTGCCGACAAGGTCCCGATAATGTCATCGGCTTCAAATCCTTTTAACTCGTAGTGTTTAATATCAAACGCGTCGAGCAGCTCTTTAATCAACGGAAATTGTGACGATAGCTCCCCTGGCGTTTTCATACGTTTGCCTTTGTAATCTTTATATTCTTCCGTACGGAATGTTACTTTGCCCGCATCGAACGCTACCAGCAAATGTGTCGGCTTTTCTTCTTCAAGCATGCGCAAAAGCATGGTCGTAAATCCGTATACCGCGTTCGTATATAAACCTTCATTCGTCGTTAGAAGGGGAAGCGCGTAAAAAGCACGGTTGGCAATACTGTTGCCATCTATTATCATTAATTTCTTTTCCATTCACATTCCACGCCCTATCTTTCCCATGATAAATACATATACGCCTCCATCATACCATACAGTCCGACAGCATAACAAAGCACGGTTCACAATAAAAAATACGCATCATTCTTCTATATATATGCTTAAGCAACTTTCTGCCAAAGCACACATAGAAGAAGATGCGTATTTATGTTATCTGTATTGCCTTATTCTCATACGTGTTACTTCTGAACATTGAGGAATGGAATCGCGCCACCTGTTGTGCTCGGTAGTTTACCGTCCCACTTCTCAATTGCCTGCTGCTGTACTTCAATTTCGCGCATTCTTACAAGTTCAGGTGTAACATTTTCTCTTTGCAAGCGCAATGATTCAGCGGTAGCCTGTGCTCTTGTAATCGTTTGCTCTTTCTCAATTTTGATTCTATCAAGGTCAAGCTTGGATTTAAGCGCCTGCTGTTCTGCAATTTGCTTCTGCTCAATTGCACGGTTGAATTCATCGCTGAACTTAAATTCTGTAATGTTAATCTCATCAAGCATCATATTATACGTACTCAGCTTTTTAGAAAGAAGTTCTTTTACCTGTAGGCTGACTTCAGAACGCTTGGAGATTAATTGCTCCGCAGTATAACGTGCTACTACTGCCTTTAAGGATTCTCCAATTGCCGGATCAACGATTCTTCCTTTATAATCCATACCTACAGTTTGATAAAGCTTATTAACGCTAGCCGGGTCCATATGGAAGTTAACCGCCATATTGGTTGTTACCACCTGTAGATCTTTAGATGCCGCTGATGCACTGCTCTCCGCCTTTTGGACCCGTACCTCTACTTGTACAATATCCTGGATAAACGGAATTTTAAAATGCATTCCCTCTCCTAATACTGTAGGCTTGACTGCACCAAGCTGTACGATGATCCCGCGATGACCGGCCTGCACAACCGTCAATGATTCAAATGCAAGAATAACAAGAATGATAATAGGAATAACGAACTTGAGAACTTTCCCCATGTTCATGTTCGGACCGCCCATCTTCACAACTTTTTCTCCCATGTTGTTTCCCCCTTTTGTAATCTTCTTGCTAAGTAATACGGATTAGAACGCAAAAAAGTTTCCTTTTTTCATTTTTTCATCGCTACGCTGGCTGTTTCTACGTCAGCCATACTCGTGAAGCTATCAGACGCACCAGCATCCATTATCGCTACATATCGTCTCTTGTTTACGATACTGCTTATGCTTCCATTCGTTTCTACGAGAAATCCGACTCATCCCGTTGCGAGACTAGTACTTGCCGGAATCGTCGGAAGTCTGCTCGCGATCGCAGGCAGCGTATTTATCGGCTGGAGCGACTTTCGCATCGGCGGCACGGCATTACTTGGTGATATCCTCACTCTGCTCGGAGCAGCTACAGTTACTGGTTACTGGCCTCGGAGAGCCTATCGGCGCTGCCATTCTTGCCTATTTTATTCTCAGAGAAAAAGTGACAGCCGTCCAGGTGATTGGCACGGCTGTCATTTTATGCGGCATTTATTTGTTTATGCACTTCAATCGTTCAGACCAAACGAAGCCTAGTTCGAAAAATGATCAACCTGACGCCGCGGCAAAATCACGGTGAACGTTGTACCGCGGCCTTCTTCGCTCTCTACATGAATCATACCATGGTGCGAATCAATTAGATGTTTGACAATCGCCAGACCAAGTCCAGTACCGCCGGATTCCCGCGACCGTGCCTTGTCAACTCGATAGAAGCGCTCAAAAATACGCGAGATATGCTCTGGCGGAATGCCAATGCCTGTATCAGCTATTTTCATCTCAATGCTTTTTGAGTCTCGCTCTTGCAGCGTAATCGTAACCTCTCCATTATCCGGCGTATAATTAATCGCATTGCTGACCAGATTCAATATAATTTGCTGTATCCGATCCTTGTCGCCTTCGATGATTAGGTTTTTCTCTGTCGGGAGGTAAATCGCGATGTTTTTGGCCCGTGCTTCTTCTCGAATGATGCGCACGGTTTCTTTAATCAACTTGTCCAGGTTAATTTCTTCTACCTTTAATGGCATTCTTTTTTGCTCAATTTTTGAGAGATCGAGAATATCGGTAATAAGCCTGTTTAACCGGTCGCTTTCCTCATTAATAATCGTCAGAAACGAGCGGCTAATCTCTGCATCTTCCAACGCCCCGTCAAGCAGCGTTTCCGTAAATCCTTTAATGGATGTGATGGGGGTTTTCAATTCATGAGATACATTTGCTACGAATTCGCTGCGCATTTTCTCAAGACGGCGAATAGCCGTAATGTCGTGCAACAGCACGATAACCCCTTTAATCTCGCCATCTTCGTTCGTATACGCCCCAAGATTCGCATCAATAATATGTTCTTCAGGATAATACACATGAATTTCCTCGCGAATTTTCTCTCCCGTCTCCAGGCAGCGGTCAATGATCAGGCTTAATCCTGAGCTTTTTCCGATTTCCGTATGAAGATGTCCCATGAAATTTTTAGCTTCATAACCAAGTAGTTTCTCCGCCGCTGCATTCATCATCACAATTCGACGTGAATCGCTGATAAGAATCATTCCACTGAACATATTGTTAAGTATACTCTCCAGCCGCTTCTCATTCTCCTGAATAGCCGACATCTGTTGTTCGAGACTGACCGCCATATAATTAATCGCCTGAGCCAGTTGGCCGATTTCACCTTTTACATTCGTTCGGATTCGGTTTTTAAATTCCTTTTTCGTAATTCTCCGTGCTACACGGGTTATTTCTTCGATCGGCTGTGTGATGCTCTTCGTAATACGAGTACTGATAAATCCAAATAGCAAAAGCATCAGCACTAATACGCCGCCAAGACTTACCCACAAATTTCGTACTGTCTCCTGCACTCGTGTAATAGTAATGGATACACGTACAACCCCTTCTATGTTTCCTTCCCTTTTTAGCGGAACAGCTACATAAAGCATGTCATAATTCAACGTATTGCTATGCCTGATCGACTGCCCTTCCCCGCTCTGAAGTGCTGCTCGAATTTCTGGCCGATTTGCGTGATTCGGCAGCGTTTTTGGATCATGCTCCGTATCGGCTATCACTTTTCCTTGATGATCCATGACGGTAATACGTGCCCCGATTTCCTCGGAAAAACGTTTCATGCGCTGCTGAAGAATATCTGTCTTGTCTATTAGGTGACCGTACAATACATCATCAGAAATAATCCGTGCTTCTTTTATGAGTCTTTCTTCCAGTACATCGATGTACGTATTTTGCAGCATCTTCGCAAAATACAAGCCCAATAGCAGAAGCAGTACACCAATAATAAGCACGAAAATAAAATTAAGCCGAATTCGAAACCTCTGCATCTTATCCCTCTAGTTTATAACCCAATCCACGCACAGTCTTAATGTATTTGGGCTGTTTCGTATCCTCTTCAATTTTTTCTCGCAAGTGGCTAATATGAACATCCACAATGCGTGAATCTCCTACAAAATCATAATTCCACACAGCGTTCAACAGTTGATCTCTCGTCATTACACGGCCCGGATGACTCGCCATATATTGAAGTAATTCGAATTCTTTCGGTGTCAATTCAAGTTTATTTCCGCTAAAAACTACTTCATATTTCTCTGGATAAATGACAAGTTGACCAATCGTAATCACTTGTTCATCCGATGCCCCTGCTGATTTCGGCTCTTGCTGCTGTCCGCTCCGCCGCAAAATTGCTTTAACGCGGGCTACCACTTCACGCGGACTAAACGGCTTGGTCATATAATCATCCGCGCCCAGCTCCAGTCCAAGAATTTTATCGAATTCTTCGTCCTTAGCTGTCAGCATCAAAATCGGTGTATTGATTTTTTCCATTCGTAATTTCTTGCACACTTCCATACCGTCCATGCCTGGGAGCATAATATCAAGCACAATTAAATCCGGTTTTTCTGTTTCAGCCAATGTAACTGCTGTCGGACCATCCCCTGTTTTTATTACCTCAAACCCTGCTTTTTGCAGATTAAACTCCAATAAGGTAACAATTGACTGCTCATCATCTACTACCAGAATTTTTTTCACTCTCTACACCCTTATTTCTTAAATTTTTGCGACTCTGCTTTCGACTGCTGCACCAAATCATTCGACTCTTTCAATAGTTGTTCGGCTTTTTGCTCAAATTTTTTGTCCTGCAAGTCATAAAACTTAAATAATTCATCATGCGCTTCGATTCTTTTTTTAATTCCCAGAAGCAGTGTTTCTTTTGTCTCTTCCATCTCTTTCGGTACAGGGGAGTTGAACAGGTCATCATGCATGGATTGAAGCGCCGTTTTTCCTTGATCTACTGCATTCATAATTTTTGTTCGCTTCATGCCTTTAGACGCTTCGCCTCTCACATCTGCGAGCACCTTGCTTGAATTATCGATCGCCTCAAAAGCAGCGCTCGACTTTTGTAAGAATTCCTTCTGATAATAATCTAAATCCTCCTGGCTGGCCGAACATCCCCCAAGCAGTAACAATACAGCTACAAATAACAAGGCTGTGCATATTTTTTTGTTTAGCATAACTATATCCCTCCAAAGCTATCATACCCCATAGGAAAAATAAGAAGCAAGAAGAGGAACATAACCATCCTTTTTTTAAATAGTGCCCCCTCTTATTACACCCTAGATATGTCCAACAAAAAAGAGTCCGGATATAATACACCGGACTCTAACTCTTATAAAAGCTTAATTCATACTATTTAGTTAGCTTTCAATACATCCATTACGCTACGAACTGCATCCGCTGATTTATCCAGCTGCGCCTTTTCTTCATTCGTAAGTTCGAGTTCAAATACTTTCTCAATACCGTCTTTACCAAGCAAAGTCGGCACACCAAGGTATAGATCGTTGTAGCCATATTCGCCTTCCAGGTATGCAATAGAAGGAATGATGCGCTTCTGGTCTTTCAAGATAGCTTCCGCCATTTCCACCAGAGAAGCAGCCGGTGCATAGTAAGCTGAACCGTTACCCAGCAGGTTAACGATTTCTGCACCGCCATTGCGTGTACGATCTACGATTTCATCTAAACGCTCTTTTGGAATAAGTGTTTCAAGCGGAATACCGCCTGCATAGGAGTAACGAACAAGCGGAACCATCGTATCGCCATGACCACCAAGCACAAAGCCTGTTACGTCTTTCACGGACATGTTTAATTCCATTGCTACGAATGTACGGAAACGTGCGGTATCGAGCACACCAGACTGACCGATTACACGGTTTTTCGGGAAACCTGTTGTCTTGAAAAGTGTATATGTCATTGCATCTACCGGGTTAGACAACACAAGAAGCGTACTGTTCGGTGCATATGTTTTGATTTGCTCACCAACAGCTTTCATGATGCCTGCATTTGTGTTAACAAGGTCGTCACGACTCATTCCTGGTTTACGTGCAATACCTGCTGTTACGATAACAAGGTCGGCGCCTTTAATATCTTCGTAGTTGGATGTACCGATTACACTGGCATCAAAGCCTTGTACCGGACCAGCTTCTGCCATATCCAGCGCTTTACCTTTTGTTGGGTTTTCCATTTGTGGGATATCAACAAGTACAACGTCACCCAGCTCTTTTTGTGCAAGAAGGAATGCAGTGGTAGCTCCAGTAAATCCAGAACCGATAACAGCAATTTTTTTACGATTAAAAGACATAAAGGTTCCCTCCTGGTTAAATAAGTTTTATATATGTGATTTAACATATAAGAACATGTTAAATCACATAAGTAAGGGGAAACGTACCCCAGCTTCCTGCTGTGTATACGTTGCCCCGTAAAAACATACATCTATCTTACATATTTTTAATCAATGCATCGCCGAACTCAGAGCACTTCAGCTCTTTTGCACCTTCCATCAAACGTGCAAAATCATACGTCACTTCCTTAGAAGCGATGGTTTTCTCGATAGAGTTCAAGATTAAGTCGGCTGCTTCTGACCATCCCAGATGGCGGAGCAGCATTTCGCCTGATAAGATAACAGAAGAAGGATTTACTTTGTCCAGCCCTGCATACTTCGGAGCCGTTCCATGTGTTGCTTCGAAAATAGCGCGACCGGTTACATAGTTGATGTTTGCACCCGGTGCAATGCCGATGCCGCCAACCTGTGCAGCAAGTGCATCGGAAACATAGTCTCCGTTCAGGTTCAACGTAGCTACCACATCGTATTCAGCAGGACGAGTCAGGATTTGTTGCAAGAATGCATCAGCAATGGAATCTTTTACGATAAGCTTGCCCGCTTCTTCTGCTTCTGCCTGTACTCTGTTTGCCGCGTCTTTACCTTGCTCTTCTACAATACGGTCATATTGTGCCCAAGTGAATACTTTATCGCCAAATTCTTTTTCCGCCACTTCGTAACCCCAGTTTTTGAAAGCACCTTCTGTAAATTTCATGATGTTTCCTTTGTGTACAAGCGTTACGCTCTTGCGGTTGTTATCAAGCGCATATTGAATAGCAGCGCGAACAAGACGGCTTGTCCCTTCTTTGGAAACCGGTTTGATACCGATACCAGATGTTTCAGGGAAACGTATTTTATGCACGCCCATTTCATTTTGCAGGAAAGAAACGACTTTCTTCACCTCATCGCTACCTTCTTGCCATTCGATGCCAGCATAAATATCTTCCGTGTTTTCACGGAAAATAACCATATTTGTCAGTTCAGGATGCTTAACAGGAGAAGGTACACCCTGGAAATACTGTACAGGTCTTACGCATGCATATAAGTCAAGTTCCTGGCGCAGCGCTACGTTGATAGAACGGATTCCGCCGCCAACAGGTGTAGTCAGAGGGCCTTTAATTGCTACCAGGTATTCATTGATTGCTGTCAGTGTGTCTTTCGGAAGCCATTCGCCATACTTATTGAAAGATTTCTCGCCGGCATACACTTCATACCATGCGATTTTCTTCTCGCCATTGTATGCTTTCTCTACAGCCGCATCCAGAACGCGAACAGATGCATTCCAGATATCAGGACCGGTGCCGTCCCCTTCGATATAAGGGACGATGGGATTGTTCGGAACATTGAGCGTTCCCGTGCTGTCAACCGTGATTTTCTCCCCGTGTGCAGGCATTTCATACTTTTCGAAAATAGACACGTTATAACCCTCCCAAGATATGTATTACAGCTTATCGGGTTTTTCCCCGATTACGCAATATGAATAAAAGATAGGAAAGGGGTACTTTCGTAACCCCCTGCCTAAAATTTGTTTATGTTTTAACGTTCGTCAAGTGGAACGTAGTGAGCGTTCACTGGACCGACATATTCGGCACGCGGACGAATAAGACGGTTATTTTCGTATTGCTCCAGAATATGTGCTGTCCACCCAGCCATACGGCTAATGGCAAAAATCGGCGTAAACAAATCGCGAGGAATCCCCAGACTATGGTATACGGAAGCGGAGTAGAAGTCTACATTTGGCTTCAAGCCTTTTTCCGAAGTTACCAGTTCATCAATTTTCACGGACATTTCGTACCATTGCGGCTGTCCAGTAATACCTGTCAGCTTCTCGGACATTTTACGCAAATGTTTCGCACGAGGATCCCCATCTTTGTATACACGGTGGCCAAAGCCCATAATTTTCACTTTTTGTGCCAGCTTCTCACGAACATAGCTCTCCGCTTGTTCTGGATCTTTAATATCTTCAAGCATCGCCATTACAGCTTCATTTGCTCCTCCATGTAACGGTCCTTTCAGAGCGCCAATGGCGGAAGTAATACCAGAATAGATGTCGGACAGGGTAGCGACCGTAACACGGGCTGCGAACGTAGAGGCGTTCAATTCGTGGTCAGCATGCAGAACAAGTGCAGTATCGAGCGCATCAATTGCGATTTGATTCGGCTCTTCTCCGTTCAACATGTATAAGAAGTTTTGCGCCAAACAGAAATCCGGACGTGGAGCCACGATTTCTTTGCCTTGGCGAAGACGATGGTAAGCAGCAATAACTGTCGCTACTTTTGCTTGCAAGCGTGTTGCTTTACGCAGGTTCGCTTCTCTGGTCATATCTTGCGCCTCGGGATCGTACAGGGCCAGAGCAGAGATCGCAGTGCGGAGAACAGACATCGGATGGTTGCCTTCCGGGCTTGCCTTCAGAAGCGCGATTACGTCTTCTGGAATTGTAGCGTTTTCAGCCAGGTCCTTCTTTAACTGAGCCAGCTCATCAGCTTTTGGCAGGCGTCCATGCCATAGCAAGTATACCACTTCTTCAAATGAAGCGTTTTCCGCAAGCTCATCAATGTTAATACCAGCATATGTAAGTACTCCGTCGATAATGGAACTAATGGAAGACTGAGTAGCTACAATACCTTCTAAACCTTTTGCTGACATAGTACTATCTCTCCTTTATCCCTAAAATTTATCTGTCGGACGTTCTTTCGAAGATGTCCTCATTCTTTTCAGGGAAGCCCTTGAAGGCATAAAAAAAGAGAGAGGACACTTCTTTAGTTTAAAATCATTATAGAATATTTCATCTGATTTGTGAATGTTTCTTAAAAAAAATGTGAAATATCCCACAACGTACACAAAATCTTGCTTTTTTGTCCACAATTATCATAACCTAAAAATGATAATTAAGAAAGTGCCAATCCGGACCCATCATTTTTAAAGGAGAGCGAAATGAACACTACTTTATTTTACCACCGATTGTTCCAAGTACTGCGTTTTCTGCTTGTTATCGGGGTCATTTACATTGCGTATAAACTTACTTTTTTCCTTACCCCTTTACTGTACCCGTTTATCATCGGTTTCATTATCGCATATTTAATTAAACGTCCTGTGGATTTGCTGGAGCATCGAGGTCGCTGGCCTCGCTGGCTGGCGGTAACGAGCGTGCTGACCATCGTTATTCTGGTTATCCTGGGAATTACGACCATACTTGTGGCGCAGGTAATTATCGAAATCGGTAAGCTTTTGGAAATGCTGCCCATCTATATCGATCAGCTTTCCAATTATGCTAGAAACTCCATATCGCATAGCCTGCAATCCAGCCTATATGATCGCTTCATGAATCTATACAGCAATCTTGATGCTAGCTACAAGGAAAAAATACAGCAAAATGTTGGACAGGCAATGACTAAAATTGCACAGGCCGGAACGAATATTACCAAAACTTTTCTGGGTGGAATCAGCAACCTGCTCAGCTCCATTCCGAATACCGCAACCGTTCTGGTCATCTCGGTATTGTCAGCCTTTTTTATCAGCAAGGATTACCACAAAATTACACACAAAACAAAAAGTATGCTCCCGGGAGATTTGATAACACGGAGCACACGAGTAACGGGAGATTTACGTAAAGCGCTTGTTGGCTTTATTAAGGCACAATTTACATTAATCTCTATTACCGCCGTCATCGTCATTATCGGCCTCTTCATTATCGGTGTACCATATGCAGTTTCCATCGGCCTTCTGACCGGATTGGTCGATTTGCTTCCGTATCTTGGAACTGGTACCGTATTTGTTCCCTGGATCGCATACGCATTCTTTGATGGAGATATTCGCTTGGCCGTTGGACTTGGAATTCTCTATGCAATTGTTATCGTACAGCGGCAAGTAATGGAGCCCAAAATCGTGGCTGACAACGTGGGACTTGACCCGTTGCTCACGTTAATCGCCCTATTCGTAGGCCTTAAACTGTTTGGCTTTCTCGGCTTGATTCTAGGCCCCGTCCTGCTTGTCGTCATCAATGCCCTGCAAGGCGCTGGCGTCTTCCGTGACATATGGCTATTTATTAAAGGAACACCACCTGCATAAAAAAGCTCGCGGACGCCTTCGCTTGTCCTTTTTCCACTAAATAGAAACGGAGCCAAACAATGTCTGGCTCCGTTTTTGCATTATTTCTCGATTGTCGTATTTTTCGATGGAAGAGACAGCTTTGTCTCACCGTCTTCCTCCTGCCCTTTCATCCGGCTGAAAATCGTAGCCGCAATCGGCCCGGAGATGTTATGCCACACGCTAAAAATAGCGCTCGGCACAGCGGATAACGGGGAGAAATGCGCAGTAGCAATCGCTACCCCAAGCCCTGAATTCTGCATTCCCACCTCAATGGATACCGCTTTGCGTTTAGCCATGTCCATTCCAAGCATCTTGCCAAATAAAAATCCGATAAGAAGACCTAATACATTGTGTATGATAACGACACCAAAAATCTGAAGCCCTGATGTTGCTATTTTTTCCTGACTGCTCGCTACGACTCCGCATACGATGGCAATAATAGCGATAACGGAGATCAGCGGCAGTGCCTTCGCTCCTACTTCTGCCGGCTTTTGGAATAAGGTTTTAGCAAGGAAACCAAGTATAATAGGTATAATAACAATTTGTATAATAGACCAGAACAGCGAACCGGCATTTACCGGAATCCATTCACTAGCAAACAGCAAAATTAAAAAGGGAGTAACTACCGGTGCAAGTACGGTCGTAACCGAAGTAATCGCTACAGATAGCGCTACATCACCTTTGGCCAAATATGTCATTACGTTTGAAGCGGTACCTCCCGGACAACAACCGACCAGGATAACACCAACGGCTATTTCAGGCGGAAGATTCAGCCCCTTGGCTAATCCAAATGCAAGTAGTGGCATAATTAAAAATTGACCGATAACGCCGATCAAAACATCTTTCGGACGTCGGAACACTTCCTTAAAATCATTTGTTGACAAAGTAAGGCCCATACCGAACATAATGATTCCCAACAATGGAACAGTATATTTCGCCAGCCAGGCGAAAGAGTCAGGCATACTAAATGCCAGAACAGCAAACAGCAACACCCAAATTGCAAATGTATCGCCCACAAACTTGCTTATTCTCTCTAAAGTTCTCATTTACACCCCTCAACTTTCTCTTTCTGTATTTATGCTATTCTATTCCTATTTTTCCTATTATTCAACATTCTCATAGTAAAAAACAAAAAAGCGTATAAAAACCGCAACTACTATTACGGCAATCATACGCTCTTTCTCTTAAAACCGATTAAATCGGTTAAATGTGAATATATTAAGCTGCCCGTTTCGTATTCGCTTGTATAACCAACGCTTGATAAACAGCTTGGCAATTCCTCTGGTGTACGGGATTAATAGCAAAAAACCGACAATATCCGAAAGGAATCCGGGTGCCAGAAGAAGAAGACCTCCCATGAATACGCATATACCGTCCAAAATTGCTTCTCCAGGCAATTCACCACGACTCAGCTGTACCTGTGCCAGCCGGAAAATTTGCAAACCTTCTCTCTTGGCAAGCCAGGCTCCAATTACTCCGGTCAAAACACATAACAACAATGCCGGACCCCATCCGATCCCTCTGCCTGCTGCCACCAGAAACCAAATTTCCAATATCGGCACAAGCAGAAAAAGCATAATAAGCACACGCATGGTGTCTTCTTCCTCCTTTCTCCTACCCTTCGTACTGTTTCATCAGAGCATACAATTCAGGAGCCCGCCTCTCCAAACGTACCGGCTTCAAATTGAGCGATGTCCATACATGGTGCGTTTCTCCTGAAGCAAGCAGCTCACAATCGGGCAGGCGCAGCGCTTCATAACCAAGCACCAGGCGAACTCCTTCGCAAAGATTAACTTTTGTACGAATGAGCACTTCATCATCATAGCGGGCGGAACGCTTATATTTTACATTCGCTTCCGTTACAGGAAGCATGAATCCCAAATCTTCAAACCGACGATAAGAAAATCCCATCTGCCGAATCATCTCCGTTCTCCCTACTTCGAACCAAACCAGATAATTGGCATGATAGGCAACCTGCATCTGATCCGTCTCCTGATAACGGACCCGTATAGTTGTCTCAAACCACTTCTCTTTTTCTTCCATGTTTGTCCACCTTTATAAAATTCGGGCAAAACCGGCATAAATGCATCCGCTGGACGAGTCAACCGTTACTTCATCACCATTTTCAAACAGTTGATCTGCATTCGCCACACCGACAATAACCGGAATACCGAGATTCAAACCGACAACTGCAGCATGGGATGTCAATCCGCCTTCTTCAACTACGAGTGCACTCGCTTTTTGAATTAATGGCATCATTTCACGATCTGTAGCTTTGGCAACTACAATAAAATTCGTTCCCTTCGCAGGTGGAGTCTCGGTGCCGTCTTTGGCTATAAGCACTTTACCTGTAGCAGTGCCATGTCCGATCCCCTGTCCGCGTGCAACTACATCGCCTACAATATGGACTTTCAGCAAGTTAGTCGTTCCAGGTTCACGTACCGGCACACCTGCCGTAATAACTACCAGATCACCACGTTTGACAATACCGGAACGAACAGCTGTACGCACAGAGCTGTCAAGCATCTCATCCGTGCTTTCCGTTGGTTCGCTATGAAGCGGAATCACGCCCCAAACAAGCGCCAACTTACGGCAGATGTGCAGGTTCGGTGTCACCGCAATAATTGGCGCTTTCGGGCGAAATTTAGATACAATACGGGCTGTATGACCACTTTCGGTCGCAGTAATAATCGCCTGTGCATCCAGGTCAAAAGCTACATTCGCTACCGCCTGGCTAAGTGCGTCCGGAATGACGGTTTGCTTGGCAACAGAATTCGTATGTAGAATCTCACGGTATGCAAGCGCCGTTTCCGTTCGCTCAGCAATCCGCTTCATTGTTTCTACGGCTTCTACCGGATATTTACCCGCCGCGGTCTCCCCTGACAGCATAATGGCATCCGTTCCGTCAAAAATCGCGTTCGCGACATCGCTCGCTTCTGCGCGGGTAGGACGGGGATTGCGTTGCATAGAGTCCAGCATTTGCGTTGCAGTAATAACCGGTTTGCCAACTTCATTACAACGGCGAATCAATTCCTTTTGCACAAGAGGCACTTCTTCAGCCGGAATTTCTACACCAAGATCTCCTCGAGCCACCATCAATCCATCGGAGACAGCCAAAATATCTGCTGCATTATTTACCCCCTCATGATTTTCAATTTTCGAGATGATGTGAATATCGGCGTTATGTCGTTCAAGAATTTCACGGATTTCCAACACGTCCTCAGCCTTACGGACGAAGGAGGCAGCGATGATATCGATTCCCTGCTCAATGCCGAACTGGATGTCCTTTGCATCTTTTTCCGTAATGCCCGGAAGTCCAATTTGCACCCCCGGTACGTTAACCCCTTTTCTGTCCTTTAGTGTTCCGCCATTGCGAATACGGCAATAAATATCCGTACCTTCAACCTTTTCAACCGTTAGTTCGATTAACCCATCATCAATGAGAATCGTGCATCCTGAATGGACATCTTGTGGAAGTCCTTCGTATGTTACCGACACACGCTTCTCGTTGCCTTTGATTTCTTCTGTGGTCAATATGATTATCTGACCTTCCACAAGCTCTACAGATGGCTTTTCTAATACGCCCGTACGAATTTCAGGTCCTTTCGTATCCAGCAGAATTGCCACGTTCTTTCCAAGTTCTGAAGCAGCCCGGCGAATCGTGGCAATTCGCGCGCTATGCTCCTCATGCGAACCGTGAGAAAAATTCAAACGGGCCACATTCATCCCCGCTTCCATCAATGCCTTTAGTGTTTCAGCTGATTCGCTTGCAGGACCAATCGTACATACAATCTTCGTTTTTCGCATCGTTTGCGGACCTCCTAGATAGATTCTGTGAGAGCTGCATATTGTCCTATCGCCTTGTACTTCTCATAGCGATCCTCAATCAATTCCTCCCGGCTCATGCCTTTCAATTCAGCCAAATGCCTTGTCAGCGCTGCATGAAGAGAAGCCGCTGTTTCCTTGAGATGGCGATGCGCACCGCCAATCGGCTCAGGTACAATCTCATCCACCACACCTAATTCATGCAAATCGTTTGCCGTGATTTTCATCGACTCGGCAGCACGCTGCGCCTGAGTCGAATCCTTCCACAGAATCGACGCCGCCCCTTCCGGTGAAATAACAGAGTAAAAGGCATTTTCCATCATCAACAGACGATTGCCCACACCGAGTGCTATCGCACCGCCGCTTCCACCTTCTCCGGTTACAACGCATAGTATCGGTACTCCGAATGAAGCCATCTCACGCAAATTACGAGCAATAGCTTCACTTTGTCCACGCTCCTCCGCTGCCTTGCCAGGGTATGCTCCCTGCGTATTGATGAAGCAGATGATCGGGCGGTTAAACTTGTCCGCTTGCTGCATCAAGCGCAGCGCCTTCCGATAACCTTCAGGATGAGGGCTGCCAAAGTTACGCGCGATGTTCTCTTTTGTATCCCGGCCTTTTTGGTGTCCCACTACTGTAACCGGCTGTCCGTTAAATTTGGCAATCCCGCCAACAATTGCAGCGTCTTCACCATAAAGCCGATCCCCATGCAACTCAATGAAGTCGGTAAATAACTCGCCAATTAAATCAAGCGTAGTAGGACGTTCCGGGTGCCGAGCCAGCATTACACGCTGCCATGGAGTTAGGTTCCCGTATATCTCTTGAGCCAATGATTTAGCCCTTGCCTCCAGCTTTATAATTTCATCGGTGAAATCGATATCCTTCTCTTGAGTAAATTTGCGTAGCTCTTCAATTTTTGCGTCCAATTCCAGAAGCGGCTTCTCAAATGGTAATTCTACGGCCATTAGTTTTCCCTCCTTTCCGTATGCATATCAAGAATCGTCACAAGAGTATCACGCAATTCTTTACGAGGAATGACCCTATCAAGTTGCCCTTTCTTCAGAAGAAATTCCGCTGTCTGGAAATCTTCCGGCAGCTCCTGACGAATAGTCTGCATAATAATCCGCCGTCCCGCAAAGCCGATTAATGCACCAGGCTCGGCAAAATTATAGTCACCAAGCGAAGCAAAGCTGGCAGATACGCCACCGGTCGTAGGGTTGGTCATAACAGAGATGTATAACCCCCTTGCTGCATCCAGCTTGGCAAGTGCGGCGCTCGTTTTCGCCATCTGCATAAGGCTCAATACGCCTTCCTGCATCCGCGCGCCACCGGAAGCGGAGAACAGAATGAACGGATAGCGTTTTTCAATCGCTCGTTCAATAGCACGGGCAATTTTCTCCCCGACAACGGAGCCCATACTTCCCATTCGGAAACGAGAGTCCATTACAGCAATAATGGCTGGATATCCCTTGATGGTTCCTTCTCCTGTAACGACCGCTTCCGATAATCCGGACTTCTCCATGTCTTTTTCCAGCTTTGCCGTATAATCTGGAAAATTCAACGGATCTGTAGACAAAAGTTCGCTGTCATACTCAAAGAAACGCCCTTCATCTACCAGCATGGCAATCCGTTCAAATGCCGTCATTGGGAAATGATGGCCGCATCCTTGACATACTTTCAAGTTTTTTTCCAGCTCTTTGGCGTAGGCAATCGTGCCGCATTCTGGACATTTTGTCATCAGTCCTTCCGGCACTTCTTTTACTGTCGGCTTCTCTGCCTGAGCTTGCCCCTGCTCTGCTTGTACGGTTGCATAACGCCTTTTTTTATAGAAAATGTCTTTTAACAACACGATACACCTCTCTCAAAACTAACGCATCAATGTAGAATTGTGCTCAATACTTCCTGAACTTCATTCACTTCTCCCGCCGGAACGAGAATTTCATACTGCTTGGATATACCGGACTGGCGAAGTTTCACGAGAAACCCTTCGGCTGTCAGCTTATCTTGAATTTTTTCCGCAATTTTTGCACTCGGGGCGATATAGATGACCGTCCACATTCCGGCTCATCCTCCTTACCAAATATATGTTGCTCATCATCATTCTACCCTTTTTCTATAGAATTTGCCTTATCGATATAGCATATTTAGCGCGGATATAAAATACTGTTCTCTAAATGATGAGCCATGCGGCGTACAGCTTCTTCTTCATTTCCCGCCCGAATCGCTTCAAGAATCGCCCGATGCTCCTTGAAGCCTTCTTCTGCCCGTCCTTCACGTGCAAGCGAGCTCTCCCGAATCGCCTTGCTGTATTCAACAAGCGGAACCCACATCCGATGCAACACCGAATTACGGCTGGAACGACAAATCGCCCTGTGGAACAAATAATCTTCCTCTGTAGGCACCTGTCCCTGTCGGATGCGTTCTTCCCCTTGAAGAATGATACGTTCCATCTCGGCAAAGTGCTTATCACGTGCACGTTTGCACGCGAGGCGCACCGCATCAATTTCTAATATCTTCCTCATCTCCACCAGATCATTTCGCGTCTTGTAATCCTTTAGAATGTACGCTCCGATGAGATTAATAAGCTGGTTGTGACGGTAATGTTGGATAAACGTTCCTTCCCCCCGGCGCGTTGTGATAAGTCCTAGAAGTTCCAGCGCCCGCAGCGCCTCCCGTACGGAAGAACGTCCGACCTGCAAACGTTCCGATAGCTCCCGTTCTGAAGGCAGTTTATCCCCCGGCTTTAACCCGTCTTCCTTAATGATTCGATTAATTTCCAGCAGAATTTCCTGATAGACCTTGCGCTGCTCAGGCATAATTGACACATTTCTCACCTTGCTTGCTCTTTTTATTTTTCCTCGGCAAAAAAGGAGGATGAACTCCTCCTTTTCTGCACATGGGAAAACAAATCCTGCTCCGTATACTTCCCTGTAAAAATTATATTTTTACAGCAGCCAGCATGGACGTTTTAATTTGCTCTGGATTAATTTCTTTACGCGCTATACCTGTATCCATAGCCGCCTTGGCGACCAAAGCAGCAACATGTGGAGCTACTCGCGGATCAAATGGCGAAGGAATAATATAATCCGGTTTCAATTCATCCTCTCCGATGAGTTCCGCAATGGCCTTTACAGCCGCAAGCTTCATTTCTTCGTTAATATCAGTGGCCATAACCTCAAGTGCCCCGCGGAAAATTCCCGGAAATGCCAGCACATTGTTGACCTGGTTCGGGAAGTCGGAACGCCCCGTACCGATAATTGCCGCACCCGCTTCTTTCGCAACTTCCGGCATAATTTCCGGAATCGGATTAGCCATAGCGAAAATAATCGGTGACTCATTCATGGATTGTACCATATCCGGTGTCAGAGAGCCGGCAACCGATACACCAATGAAAACATCAGCACCAGCAAGCACATCCGCAAGCGTACCTTCTGCTTTGCGCTGATTGGTAATACGGGCAATTTCTTCTTTAATCGGATTCATTCCGTATGGGCGCCCTTCATAGATAGCCCCTTTGGAATCACACATAATAACTTCTTTGACACCCATTAGAAGCAGCAATTTAATAATCGCTATGCCTGCCGCCCCTGCCCCGTTCGCCACTACAGAGATATCCTCCATTTTCTTGCCGACGATTTTCAGAGCATTCAAAAGTCCTGCAGCCGTTACAATGGCAGTACCATGCTGATCATCATGGAATACTGGAATGGATAGTTCTTTCTTCAAGCGTTCTTCAATCTCAAAGCAATTCGGAGCTGCAATATCCTCTAAGTTGATGCCGCCAAACGTAGGTTCCAGATATTTCACCGTTTTGATAATTTCTTCTGGATCTTGCGTATTAAGGCAGATTGGGAATGCATCGACACCGGCAAACGATTTAAATAGAACCGCTTTGCCTTCCATAACGGGAAGCGCGCCCTCAGGACCGATGTTTCCCAATCCCAGTACGGCTGATCCATCGGAGACGACCGCCACCATATTGCCTTTGGCCGTATAGTCATAAACTTTTTGCCGATCGTCAAAAATATCTTTGCAAGGCTCTGCTACACCAGGTGAATAGGCGAGGCTTAGATCAGTTGCATCGTTTAATGCAACCTTTGATTCTACCTTAATTTTTCCCTGGCTTTCTTTGTGCAACTTCAACGCTTGTTCACGCATGTTTGGCACCCTTCTCACAACTCCTTCTCTCTTCTGCTCCGAATTTCAAGTGGTCTGACCACTTCGATTATTATTATCCCATTATATCAAAAGCGGCCAATCTGTAAACCAGATGAGGGCCGCTTTTGGACGTTTTTTCGTATAAAATTACCGATTTTTTATAATAACGTGTCCTTTCCCTGTAATTTTCTCAATTTTGCTAATTATTTCATTTGTTGCACTAGTGTTGTACTCCGGTGCCAGTTGAACAGACTTTCGTGTGGCTGCATAATATAAAATGACTGGGCTTTTTCCAGAATCATCCCGTAAAATTTGCTGCAAATACTGCATTTTTTCCAGGTCTGCTTCCATCTCAGCTTCAATTTTGACAAACATAACGGGTGACGACCCGGTTTGTAGTTCCGGTTGGTCCAGCTTCGCAATATCTTTTATTCGATCGGCAATACATTTGACTTCTTCTCCCTGATGATTGGCCTTTCCTTCTACTGCAAGCAAACGTCCCTTTTCCAATAATTGAGATGCATGATGATAAACACCAGGAAACACAACCACTTCGACGCGGGAAGTCTGGTCCTCAAGCTGAACGAACGCCATCGGCTGTCCGTGACGGGTCATAATGCTGCGGACACCAACCACCATACCAGCAAGGCGAATTGACTGTTTGTCCTGCATTTCACGCAACTGACCCAGCGGTAAGAAAGAGAGCCGTTCGCATACGCCACGATAGTTGTCCAACGGATGACCTGACAAATAGAGACCAAGCAATTCTTTCTCCTGAAGAAGCTTTTCCTTTTGAGCAAAATCCGCGATGCCCTCCGGTATTTCCGGGGCTTTCTCAGCGCTAGAGCTTTCCTGAGTAAAAAAATCAATTTGCTCTCCTTCATTGAGCTTGCGCATGCGCTGTGCCCATTCCATTGTCTCATCAAGCGCAGCCAAAAGAGCAGCACGATTAGAGGAAAAGTCATCCATGGCACCGCTTTTGATAAGTGCTTCTAGTACACGACGATTACATACCCGCTGGTCGATGCGCAGACAAAAATCCGCAAGCCCTGTAAACGGCTTCTCTTCTCGTTCTTCAAGAATCCTGCGAATCGCCTGAACACCAACATTTTTAATGGCTGCCAAGCCAAATCGAATGCTTCCACCCTCCACCGTAAAATCAACTTCACTACAGTTCACATTAGGCCCGAGTACAGAGATAGAACGGCGCTTACACTCCTCTATATATTCCGCGATTTTTTCTGTGCTTCCCTGCGCCATGGTCAGAAGAGAGGCGAGAAAGGCAACGGGGTGATTAGCTTTCAAATAAGCCATATGGTACGCAATCATAGCATATGCTGCACTATGGCTCCGGTTAAAACCGTAATCGGCAAATCTAACAATCATGTCATACAATTGATTGGCTAGCATAGCATCATATCCTTGTGCAAGAGCACCAGCAACAAATTTCTCCCGCTGTTCCTGCAAAAGATCCCGCTTTTTCTTGGATACGGCACGACGCAGAATATCAGCTTCGCCTAATGTAAATCCTGCCACTGTAGAAGCAATTTGCATAATCTGCTCTTGATATAGGATGAAGCCATACGTATCCTGAAGAATCGGCTCCAATACCGGATGCATATATTCCACTTTCTTTTTGCCATGCTTGGCCGCTGCAAAATCGGGAATAAACTCCATCGGACCTGGTCTGAACAATGCCAGCACCGCGACAATATCTTCAAATACAGACGGCTTGACCTCTCTAAGCACATGACGCATGCCAGAGGATTCCAATTGAAATACGCCTGCCGTATCCGCTTCAGACAGCATGCGATACGTACGGGCATCATCAAGTGGCAAAGTTGCCAAATCAATTTCCTGTCCCTCTTCCTGCCTTATGAGCTTAATAGCCCTCTCAAGTAAGGTTAAATTTTTTAACCCAAGGAAATCCATCTTAAGCAGTCCGACCTCTTCAAGCGCTTCCATCGCATACTGCGTAAGTCCATGACCGTCATGTCCTTGTTGAATTGGCACATATTCAGTCAACGGATCGCGCGAAATGACCACGCCAGCTGCATGGGTAGAAGCATGGCGTGGCAGACCTTCTACAGCACGCGCTGCTGTAAGGAGCTTCTCGACCTGCGGATTTTCTTCTGTCGCCTGACGCAAACTTTTGCTTTTGGCAAGCGCCCTATCAAGGGTGATGCCAAGTTCAGCTGGAATCATTTTTGCGATTCGATCCACGACCGAAAGCGGTGTATCAAGCGCCCGCCCTACATCCCGTACCGCTGCACGTGCCGCCATCGTTCCAAACGTAATAATCTGCGCCACTCGTTCCCTGCCATACTTGCGCACCACATAATCAATGACTTCGTCGCGCCGCTCATAGCTAAAATCAATATCAATATCAGGCATGCTGACCCGTTCCGGATTCAGGAAACGCTCGAACAACAGCTTGTATTTCACAGGATCGATATTCGTAATCTGCAGCACATATGCTACGAGACTGCCTGCCGCTGAACCGCGACCCGGACCAACCGCGATGCCCTGCTCCCGCGCATAACGGATAAAATCCCACACAATTAAAAAATAATCAGAGAAGCCCATGCGCGCAATGACACCAAGTTCATAATCAAGCCGCTCACGTACTTCGCTACTCGCTTCCTTGCCATATCGCATCACAAGACCTTCATCGCATATTTGACGCAAATAATCGGTGGCGGTTTGACCATCCGGCACCGGAAAATACGGCAAAATCGAATCGCCAAGCGGCAGTTCCACATTGCAGCGATCGGCGATTCGCACTGTATTCTCAAGAGCTTCAGGCAGAAAAATAAACAGCTCATTCATTTCTTTCGCACTTTTTAAGTAATATTCATGCGTAGGATACTTTGTCCGCTCTGTATCCTCTATCGTCTTGCCTTCCCTGATGCAGAGAAGCACGTCAAATACGGAAGCATCTTCTTCTTTAAGATAACGGACATTATTCGTTGCTACCAGCGGAAGACCTAACATACGACCCATATCGGTTGTCCGTTGATTCACAACTTTCTGCTCTTCCAGCAAATGATCCTGGATTTCCAGAAAAAAGTTCTCTTTTCCAAATAGCAAAGCATACGTTTCTGCTATCTCGACTGCTCTCTCTATTTGCCCTGCACGAAGCAGCATGCCAATCTCTCCATCCTGTGCTCCGCTTAAAGCAATAATGCCGTCCGTATATCCGTGCAATCTATCTTTCGCCAAAAGCGGACGATGGCGTCCTTCCATATGGGCATGTGATAATAAGCGCATAATATTACGATAGCCTGTCATATTTTCAGCCAGAAGGACGAGCGTATGCCCTTTCTCCTCCCTGCTCCACTCTCCACCAGCAGGCCTGTCCGCTACTTGTACTTGCACGCCGAGAATCGGTTTAACCCCTTCTTCCAGACACACCTTATAAAATGGAATAATTCCGTACATCGCCTGCGAATCAGTAATCGCAAGCGCATGCATACCGAGTTCTTTGGCACGGCGCACAAGCGGACGGATACGCGCCGCGCTCTCAAGCAGGCTATATTCGCTATGTACATGCAAATGTACAAAAGATGCCCTATCCATTATCTTCCTCCTGTTCGCTTGATCAGTTGCTTTTCCGTTTAGCACTCTTCCTCTATTATACCGTGCGGCGCAATACAGAAACATACGTTCTTTATTCATATTTATTGCCTGTCATTCATATGCATATGTATTAAGTCAGAAAACATCGGACACGATGCATATGGTTAAAGGAAGGTGCGAAGATGAGCAAAATGCTGCTCGGACAGTTAGCAAAAGACATGTCAATCTACTTTTTTGTTGCGTTCGGCATCGTACTGGGCGGCTCGATTTTGGGCGGCATAGCAGCGCTACTCACTCGCCAGCCGCCATTCCATACGATGTACGAACTTGCATTCAAATTGAAAATCTGGGGCATGGTCGGCGCACTCGGTGGCACGTTCGATTCATTTATGCAGATTGAACGAATTTTCCAGGAAGGTGACATGTCGCCTGTCATCAAGCAAATCATCTTCATTGTCAGCGCATTTATCGGAGCGGATACCGGGACCAGACTTATCCATTGGTTGGTTCACGGTGATTCGATATGAGAGTGCCCTCCGGCGCATATTGGCGGCGCTCCATCCGTTTCATTCTCTTATATATACTCGGAATACTCACAGGCATGAGTGTATTTTTATTGATTGTGGGGGACGAGGTGGACAGGCTGCATCTGAAGATTCGCAAACTGGAGCAGGAAAATGTCGAATACGTTCAGGAAAAAATCGAGTATAAAAAAATTGAAAATAGTTTGATTCAAAAAGAAAAAAACGTGGTAAAAGAAATAGAACTCCACCTTCAAACAAAGGACGGATTTGTAGAAGCAGAACTTAAGAAAAAGCTTATTAAAGATTTATTTTTTCTGAAAGGGAAGCCTCTGGATTATGTAACCGGTTTTCATGAAGGCATTATGATGATGGTCGCAGAGCGTACGTACACGATTAACAATCGAATGTACTCTCTTCAACTTTCTACACTCGTGATCTCGCCTTCCTTACACATGTATATTCGTGTTGAAGAGAAACGGTAATTTTCTTTTTCTCGCAAATAATCGTATAATTTAGTAAAATAGAAGGAAAAGGAGGAATTCGCATGGTTATTAGTCGTAGAGAAATGGCACGTGCCAAAGTCGAAAAATTAAAAAACGGTTTCTCCGCATTTTCAGAAACACAGGAAGTAACAGAGTTAATGGAGCGCTATATCAAAGAAGAAAATATGGATGTGCACATAGACAAAACGTCTCTAGGCTGCTGGTTCATCCCGGCGGATAAACATGAATTTCACTAATATTTATGTCCATTAATAAAGCGACTGCCCAACCAGGCAGCCGCTTCTTATTTTGCATGATTGTACTTTTTGGCAATTGGTGCGAAAATAGAGAAGAAATCGCAGCGAAGGGAGTTCCCATATTGACGGCCATTCTTTCTATTATCATTATCTTATCCGCAACATTTGCTATTTACTACGCAATTACCTGGCGCAGCCAGCCGGGAATTATGGCACGCATTTATCAAGCGCGCATGAATATCAGCATGGGAATCGCTCTGCTTGGTATCGGATTCAACCAGGTTACATTCGAGGGCATGGATACGATTCGTCTCATTATCGGTATTGTTCTCCTGTTCGTAGGAGGCGTAAACCTTATACTTGGTATTCGAAATCTGAACTATTTTATGAAGCTAAAAAAAGAACAGGAGAACAAAAAATAAAGCGGAAGCATACACCTCCGCTTTTCTTCTTATCGTTCAATAACCTGCGCAGTCATCATCGCCTTGGATACGAGCGTTCCCTGATGGTATACCTCTACCTCCACCTTCCCAAATTTCCTGCTCACCTCAAGCACGCGAGGATAGATTTCAATCGTGCTCTCAATCTGAACGGGCTTTAGGAAATACACCGTAATATTCTCAGGTACCATATCGGCCTTCTTAAACTGGCGAAGTGCCATGCTGCCCGATTCGGACACAAGCGTCGTCAATACCCCGCTTGAGATGTTCCCTAGATGATTCGTCATCTGTGGTGTTATCTCGCCGCGGAAATAGATGCCCTTCTCCCCTTTTTCTTCCTGGAAACGGTTCATAATCTGATTGGCGAACGTCTCGCCCATTTGTGGCTGCTTCTGCACATACTGTAGCGCTTTCAATACATCCTGACGCGTAATGACGCCCAGCAGACGCCGGTGATTATCGACAACCGGCAACATCTCGATACCTTCCCATACCATCATATGAGCAGCCGAAGCGACTGAGACACGTGCCATAACCGTAATCGGATTCTTGGTCATCACTTTTTCGACCGGAACCTCATATTCATGTCCGACAATATCCTTCGTCGTAACAACGCCAATTACTTTCATATTTTCGTCGACAACCGGAAAACGGCCATGTCCAATGCTTTCTACAAACCGATGCCAATCCCGTACCGTGTGGTTTACACTTAAGTAATATGAATCTTTCAGAGGAATTAAAATATCCTCTACCATCATGATTTCTTTCTTAATCAATCGGTCATCAATGGCACGATTAATCAGTGTCGCTACTGTAAACGAGTCGTAGCTGCTTGAGATAATCGGCATTTGCAACTCGTCAGCCAGCTTCTTCACTTCTTCACTCGTATCAAACCCGCCAGTAATCAATACAGCGGCCCCATGCTGTAGCGACAGCTTATGAGCCTGATAACGATTCCCTACAATGAGCAGACTCCCCGCTTCCACGTAGCGCATCATCGCTTCCAGTTTCATCGCCCCAATGACGAACTTATTGAGAGTCTTGTATAGCCCTTCCCGTCCTCCGAGTACATGACCGTCTACAATGTTGACTACTTCTGCAAACGTTAGCCGCTCAATGTTTTGTTTTTTCTTCTTTTCGATACGCACCGTGCCGACCCGTTCAATCGTGCTCACCAACCCTTGCGATTCAGCTTCCTTAATCGCACGATAGGCTGTCCCTTCACTGACCTCGAGCTCTTTCGCGACCTGGCGTACAGAAATCTTGCTACCTACTTCCAATTCCTCGATATGCTGCAGAATCTGTTCATGTTTCGTTGCCATAGACTCACCTTCTCTATGAAAATTAGAGGTCGGCACATGTTATTTCCTTCTGCATAAGCCTGACCTCTCCTATCTTCGCTTTCACCTACGAATTAGTGACCGCAAAACTATGAAAACCGATTACCTCTATCTGTATTAATCTGTATTAACCATATTATACTTTGTTATTATAACAATCACAAACAGAAAATAAGCCACCTTCATTCGGCAGCTTATTCTGTACTTATTCATAATCATGCTGTGTTCTTTTTTTTGTCCGTTCGCGTTGCGGCAAGACGAAGGGCGGTGCAGCGTTTCGTTCCTCTCGTTCACTAATAATCTGGTAAAGATTCGCCCCGATAATAAGTAGAGCAAATCCGAGCCATACAATGCTAAATAAAACCGCTTCGGCTTTATCCGCTAGCAGAGGAAGCCGCGGCAGCCCATAAAACACAAGCACAAACGCGAAAATAAGATAACTAATGTTGCGAAAAGAATGTCTCACTTTGCTCACCTCGCATTGACAGTATATGCGAGGCCAAAAGAATTTAGACTGATGAACGGCTCTTTTGCTCTTCAATCTTTGCGGCTAGCTGCGCTGGATGGGCAGCGATGCAGCGGAAAATCTTCATGCCTTGTCCGACGAATTTCGCTTCATATTCAGTCATAACATTGCCTTCTACATACTCGCTATTGTGCAAATCAAACGTAATCTCTTTTAATAGGAACAATTCTTGGGCGAATTGGTTAAGGCTGAACTGGAAGAGCCCTTCATTATCTGTCTTTAATTGAATAACGCCTTCCGGTTTTAGCAGCCCTTTGTATTTTTCCAGAAATTCACTATGGGTTAAACGGCGTCTGGCATGGCGTTTCTTAGGCCATGGATCGCTAAAGTTGAGATAGAACTTGTCCACTTCTCCGGGTGCAAAATACTTCTCAATATCCTGAATGTTAATCCAAAGAAAAGAGAGGTTGTTTAATTCTTTGGCTTCCGCTTTTTTAACAGCTCTGATTAAAACTTCTTCATAAAGTTCCACGCCAAAATAGTTAATATCCGGATTTTGCTCAGCCAGCGTCGTGATAAAATTGCCTTTACCTGTTCCAAGTTCTACATGAATCGGATTATCATTTCCAAAAAAAGAATTCCACTTGCCTCTGTATTCTTCACCGTTCAACGGGACAAGCTTCGGATATGTCGCCATTGCTTCCCGTACGCCGGGCTTTTTACGTAAGCGCATTTGATTAACCACCTGTTTGCTTCAAGATTTTTCACACTGATATTTATCTTACGCATTCGATGTAGAAGTTGCAACCAAAAAGCGTTCTGCTTTTTATTCCTTTGACATTTCCTTTACGATTATGTATACTATTTTTGTTTCCTAGGAAACAAAAATAGCATACATGTGATTAAGGAGGCAGCCAAATGCAAATAGAAAAAACTATTGTTTTGACATTACAGAAATTACTTCACAAGCGGGAAGATACAAGCAAACAAGAGCGGGAACAATTCATCATAAAAACAAAAGAACTCAGCCTTGAACTGGCAGGTATTACTTTATCCGAGCTGCATGTAATTGATTGCATCGGTACATACGGAACAAAAAATATAACTTCGCTTTCAAAAGAAATGGATATGACAAGAGGAGCTATTTCTAAAATATGTTCCAAATTACTAAAAAGAAAAGTGATAGACAAAATCCACCTGGCGGACAATCAGAAAGAAGTTCACTTCAGATTAACCGAATTTGGCGAAAAAATCTTTTCGCTCCATGAAACGCTACATCAAGCCGCTGAGGAGAAAGTAATCCGTTTTCTAAAAAAGTATACCCCCGCCGAGTTGCAATTCATCGATCGGCTGTTAAAAGACGTCATTAATGAGCTTTAGATAAAAACAGAAAGGTTGATATTTAATGAACATACGGCTTATCCTGTACATTCTGGGAATTAGTGCGCTTGTAGGCTCTATTTCGCAAAACATATACACGCCAATTCTACCTGAAATACAAAGAACATTTCATACAACACCTTATTTAACAAACCTTACGATTTCTGTCTTTACAATAGCGCTCGCAATTATGCAAATCGTTTATGGTCCTTTCATTGACAGCAAAGGAAGGAAAAAAATATTGTTGCCCAGTATGTTGCTTTATGTCGTAGCTTCAATCGGATGTGCCTTCTCAAGCTCCATCTATGCACTATTATTGTTCCGAACTCTTCAAGGAATCGGGGCTGCTGCCATTCCTGTTGTGGCAGCCACAGTAATCGGAGATCTTTTTGAAGGGAAACAACGCGGAAAAGCATTAAGTACGTATCAGATGCTCCTTTCTCTTGCTTCTGTCATCGGTCCACTCATCGGTGGCTTTATTGGAGCAAAGAGCGGACATTTCGGCGTATTCTTTTTCCTATCTATTTCCGGACTGATTCTGCTATTACTAAACCTGCGCTTTCTTCCAGAAACAAAACCGGAAAACGGACAAACAAGAAAGCTCAGTCTAACTCGTTTTTCTACTATCGCACGCAATTCTACCGGGCTCGCCGTATTGGTACTTGGCTTTACACAATTTTATACGTTTTACAGCTTTCTTGTTTTTCTCCCTTCTATTCTAAATCATATATATAGCATCAGCCCGGAAAAAATTGGCGTTGCATTTCTACCACTCTCGTTATGTGTGATGCTAGGAAGCTTTTTAAGCGGGCGGCTACAGGGGGACATAAAGCCGACAAACAGTTTATTATACACATGTTTACTAAATGTACTTTCGGTTGTTCTCTTCATTGCACTCGCTCATGTCTCAATAGTATGTATGATTATAATCATTGCGTTATACGGTCTTACCGTCGGCTTTTCTATGCCTATACAGAGCAGATTATTAACAGATGAATTTTTGCATGAACGGGCAACCGCAATCAGCATGTATAATTTCGTGCGGTATATTGGCATGGCAATCGGCCCCATAGCAGGCAGCTTCCTTGTGCAAGGTGGAAATTTTTTCTTACCATTCAGCTTCGCGGCCTTATTATTCGGAGGCGCTATTTTATTTTCATGGAGATGGCTGCAAAAGACGGAACAGTCCTGTTCAATGGGGGCAGATACATGAAGCGAAAGGTACACTTTCTGTTTCTTCCAGAGCGTCAGGACAAGGAACAGCGTTACATATCCAATTCTTTTTATATAAAGAAGCACATGTAAAGCGGTGTCCGAAAACTAGGGCGAAAAAAGAGAGTGGCTTTATGAGCCACTCTAACACAAGAGGTATATAAAAAGGGGGTTTTTCATCACACTCTTAAGATACCCCATGTATATTACATGTATATTACAAAATTATTATGAAACTGTTATATTTCCAATTCTTCACCTGGATTCAACACTTTCCCCTTCAATCCTTTGCCCTCAAGACTGCTCACAAATGTTCCTGGGTCCTGCTTAATAACCGGGAATGTGTCGTAATGTACTGGAACCGTCAACTCTGCACCTACCCACTCGGATGCTTGAAGCGCATCTTCTGGCCCCATCGTAAAATTATCTCCGATCGGCACGAATGCAACATCGATCCGGTTGCGAGCACCTATCAACTTCAAATCGCTGAACAGCCCTGTATCACCAAGATGATACAGGGTTTTACCACCCATAGTAATTAGAAAACCGCCAGGCATACCGCCGTAAATGATTCTCTGCTCATCTTCGAGCACAATGGCTGAACTGTGAAAAGCCTGTGTCATCTTTACTGTCCCAAAGTCGAACGTGTATGCCCCACCAAGATTCATCGGATGAACATTTGCTCCCTGCCAGCTCATATATGTAGCCAACTCATGTGTAGCGACAACCGTAGCATTGTTCCGCTTGGCAATAGTAAGCGCATCGCCGAGATGATCGCCATGTGCGTGCGTCAACAATACATACTGTACTTCGACGTCTTCAGGCTTTACTTTTGCAAGACTGTTCCCGGTAAGAAATGGATCAATAATAACCGATTTTCCTCCATGTGAAACCTGTACACAAGAATGTCCGTGATACGTAATCTTCATACTTTCATCCTCCATTCTTTGCTTCACTCGTACTCTCCATTCTATTGTACCAGCGTCCCTCTCCGCAAACAAATAGGCAAGAACACTCACGCTCTCCTTGGCTTCCACATAAGATGAAGGGATGATATACGCATGCAGGAAAGGGGGAGCGAGCCATGATACAACATCATATGCGAATTCAGCGTATAGCCGATTCGTCCCTTCCCGCTGCGGTCGATTTGTTACTTCCGGCTGCCTTTGCTAAAAAACACGGCATCTTCGGCACACATACGCTTGAATTCGTTTATGGATTACAGACCGCGATCGTAAATTTCGAGATTGGCGCCACGGCTTCCACAGTTCGCATCCGTGAATCTCTCGCACGTCGTCTTCATCTACTAGAAGAAAATAATATGACGTATGGCTTTCATTTTCATCCGAATACACGAAAACTTATTATCGGTCCACTTGTTGGAGCTCTTATCTATCGAATGGCACCTACGGAAAACGGGCCATTCGGCGGCATCACCGACTTCTGTCGAGAAATGGTGCAGACCTGTCGGAAACACGGCGGACTCGGCTTTATTTTCACTCTGGAACAGATCTCACCGGAAAATGACACGGTAGACGGCTGGACATATCACCATAACCAGTGGACCAAACACAAGTTTCCACTTCCACAATGTGTCTACAATCGTATTGGTTCACGCCGGATTGAAGAAAAAAAAGAGACGCAAGAGAAAATAGCTATATTAAAAGAGAAAGGCTCACTCTTCTTCAATGAACAATTTCTTGATAAATGGCACATTCACCAACGTATGTCCCTACTGCCAGAGACAGCCTCGTTCTCTCCCTACACCGAACTGTACATGGGAGCTGCATCTCTTTCCTCCATGCTGCAAAGGTATCCATATCTTTATCTTAAACCATCCAGCGGCAGCCTGGGTCGTGGCATTATCCGTCTCGTCCGAAGCAAGCAAGGCTATCTTTGTCAATACTCTTCACTAACCGGAACCGTTACGCGCCGCTATCCATCGTTTAATATGCTGCATCAGATGTTACGTTCACGTATGAAAAACCAACCTTACTTAATGCAGCAAGGATTGCATCTCATCAAAGCGCGAGGAGGCATCGTAGATTTTCGTGCACTCGTCCAGAAAAATAAACGTGGTACATGGAGCATCACATCCATCGTTGGGCGAAGTGCACCGACAAGCAGCATTGTTTCCAATGTCGCACACGGGGGTACGATACTGTCCCTTGGATCTGCGTTAGCAGCGGCTGGATTCCCGCCAATAACGTGCAAGTCCATCGGCGCTTCCGTCAGGCAGCATGCGCTTTTGATTGCACAATTGTTCGAACAATGCACAGAAGGACATTACGCCGAACTCGGCATTGATTTAGGCGTTGATAAAAAAGGAAAAGTATGGATGATCGAAATCAATTCGAAGCCTTCCAAGACAAATAACTCCGTGGCAAGTGTCGGCAAAGGACCGCGACCTTCTGTTGTTCGGTTGATCGATTATTGTTTTTATCGTAGCGGATTCATCTCACCGGCGCCAAAGAAGGCGCCACAAGCTAAGCGTCGCACAAGGAGGAAATGATCGTCATGAAAAAAAAGGCAACGGGCTATCTGGGCATCCTGGCCACTCCGAGTACAAAATATCTCCCGTTTCCCGACAAAACATTCTACGCATACCTGACTCAAGCAGGAAGGCGTATCGGGCTGCCCGTCTATGTAATTTTGCCCACTCATATTAATTTTGCCACTCAATCGGTTATCGCGTACCGCTATACAACCGAGAAAAAATGGGTCAAAACCCGTATGCCATTCCCTACGCTCATATATGACCGATTATCAAACCGTAAAAAATATGAAACACAAATCAAAAAATTAAAATCCCAGCCTTCTATTACATTTCTTGGCCATGTGTTGGGCGACAAGCTTAAAAATCATAACCACCTCATTCAGCACCCGGGAATTGCTGCCCATATGCCGCCTACCGAACCAGTCACCTCAATGCAGGTGATTAAGAACATGCTTAACGTGTATGATGCAGTCATCGTTAAGCCAATGCGCAATTCACTCGGTATCGGTGTGATGAAAGTTACATCCAAAAACAACATTCATCGTGTCGATGGACGTGATTTCAAAAACAAGGTCTTCCATAGAAAGTTTTCTAACCGCTCCTCGCTCCTGTTTTGGCTTCAGAATCAGTGCAAAGTCAAGATGATTGCCCAACCGTATCTGGAGCTTCACACACCTGAGGGTGTACCATTTGATATCCGCGTGCTTGTTCAAAAGGGAGGCAATGGCGAGTGGGGAGAGACCGGACGCGCCGTTCGAGCGGGAGCGGTTGATGGACTTACATCAAACCTATGCGGCGGTGGCAAAGCGCACACATACGAACCATTTCTGCGGCAATATTTTAGCGAAGAGCAGCTGTTACAAATTCATCGGGAAATCGACTTTATTGTCAAGGAACTGCCACCGTTCCTGGAAAGCCGACATGGTCGGCTCGTTGAACTTGGCATCGATATCGGTATCGACCTGTCAGGAAGAGTGTGGCTTATCGAGGTAAATTCTAAACCGGGACGCGCATCTTTTAGGAAGATTGAAAATGGGAAATACCGACGCGATGTACAGCTTAATCCATTGCGCTATGCATACTATCTGGTACAAAATCGTAAAGGGACGGCCACCCCATGAGTAGGCTGGCGACAGGATGGGTATCGATCCACCCTTTAAGGCGAACATGGCGTCTTCACATCTCTGCGAAAAATTCACCTCGCGCTCTGTTAATACGTAAAAGACTCCGTATTCAGTTCGGAAGCTGGAGAAAAGACCTTCTCATAACGCATAAACGACCCAGTCCTCACACTATAAAGGCAAAAATACGCATTCGTTCACAGAAAAATCGTTATACGATAGGACCGCTTATTGGCATCCTAACCGTAGCTGGAGGCGGACGATTCCGCGGGGTTCAAAGCAATTTTATCGACATTATCGAAACTGGAAGGAAAAAAGGGGCTTTTGTCTATGTCGTACCAATAGAAAATATCGATTGGAAATCAAAAACCGTACAAGGCTATCTGTTTTATTCCAAAGAAAAGAAATGGATTAAAGAAAGACTGCCGTTACCGCACGTTTTGTACAATCGCATCCCCAACCGTATGTTTGAAGAGCAAGCACATGTCAAAGCCGCGCTCGAGCAACTATCAACTATGCGTAATCTTACTTTGTACAATCCACAGTTTTTTAATAAACAACAATTATATGCCGCACTACAACGCGATCCTGACATTACGCCCTATCTTCCCCAAACCGTTACGTTTACATCCAAAGCTCAGCTCTATCACATGCTGTCTTCCTATTCGTTTGTATACATCAAACCAGTCAACGGCATGGCCGGTAAAGGTATTTACCGCGTACAAAAAATAACCAATGGCGACTATCTTGTGCAATATCAGGAACAAGATGATACGGTAAGCAAACGTTTCTCCTCTAAAGGGGAGGTATGGACATATCTTGCTCCCCTAATTAAACAAAATTACGTCATTCAACAAGGAATTGATTTGGCGACCTTTGACAATAAGCTATTCGATGTTCGCCTTCTCGCGCAGAAAAATGGACGCGGCGAATGGGAGGTAACAGGGGCAGGCATTCGGTTAGCAGGGGCAGGCAAGATTACGACCCATGTCCCGCGCGGCGGCTCCATTCAGCCGCCTGAAGACATTCTTATGGCTGCATTCCCACATATTGCGCCTCGCCATCTGCTTACATCGGTTCGCCGTATGGCTTTGCGCATTGCCCGTTCACTGGAGAAAGAATGGCAAACACTCGGTGAAGTATCCATGGATATCGGAATTGACAAAAATATGAACATCTGGTTTATCGAAGCAAATGCCAAACCGGGCAAATTCGATGAACCGCATATCCGCAAGCTATCATTGCAGCGCATTGTAGAATATGCTCAACATAAGGCAAAATTTATCGAGGTAGGAGAATCTTGAGATGCCCGTCTATGCGTTCTCGCCCGATACGTTCAGCCGCGCGAGAGAAAAATTAATCAGGTTTAGTAAAACACACGGAGATCGGCGCATCACTGCAAAGGCTATTCGCTGGGTCCAGGAAATGCCTGAAGTTGACATCAACCAGGAAGGCACCCTGCTTCTTGCATATGTACACAGCAAAAAATTGCTCGGGTTTCTCGCTGTAGCCAAATACGGAATACGAGAATCTTTTCTCGTTGTTCACCCAAAGGCACGAACGCAGCAAATCGGCAAAACACTAACCGAAGAAGCAATCCATCGGCTCGGCAAGCTGTATGCCCGTGTTGCAGCAGATAATATGCCCAGCCTCAAAACATGCTTTGCAGCACGCATGGTCGCTTTTTCTTGTATACGAGGTGTCACCGGAAAACCGACATTGTGGCTTGCAGCTGGAGACTGGAGCAAAGATGATGTGGAGAGACTATGACTATAAATCAACCGCTTATCGGAGTTTTAACACACCGCAGAGGCGCTTTTATCGCGGGGAAAACATACCTTACCAGTCTAGCTATGGTCGCTGAAACGTATGGCTGTAAGCTTGTTGTCTATTCCCCTTCTGATATTCGTGAGGAAAAAGGAATTGTGAACGGATTTATCTATAATAGTGAAATGAAAACATGGCAACAGCGAAAAACACGGTTGCCCGATATCGTTTATGATCGCTTTAGCAATATGACACCTGAATCATTTAAAAAATATGCGGCATACAGAAAAGTAAGCCGATTACGCTACTTAAACGATCGTTTCGCGCATAAATGGAATGCTCACTGCTTCTTTAGCCGCAATTCAGAGCTTGTTCCCTACCTTCCAGATACAGCCCCGATGCGACAAGGCATTCTGGCAAAAATGATTAAAAAGTATCCAATTCTCTACGTCAAGCCGGTAAATGGCTCTGGAGGCAAAGGCATTCTGCGTATTCGCCGTGAGAAGAACAGGCTCGAAATAATCGGGCGGGACCGGCAGGGCTGTGTCATCCATAATTCCATTTCTTCCCTATCTGCGGCCGAACGCTTTCTTCTACTATGGTGCCAAAAGCAAGGACGCTCTTTCATTATACAGCAAGGACTCACGCTTACCCTCTTACCTAACAGCATTTGTGATAGCCGTGTACTTGTCCAGAAAAACGAGCAAAACGAATGGCACATTACAGGCATGATAGGTAAGAAATCGCCAGAGGCATTGGTCACTTCCAATCTGCAAAGCGGAGGTCAGGCCATTGAGCTTGAAGAGCTACTTCATCATCGATTTTCCGCAAAGGAAAAGGAACATATTATTGCAGATATTGAACGGATTAGCCTGATTCTCCCCCGATATATCGAATCAAAATTCGGCAATTTCATAGAATTTGGCATTGATATCGGTATTGATACGAAAGGCCGAGTTTGGATTATTGAGGTAAATACAAAACCAAACCGTGAGCTGTTCCGTCTGGCTGGGCAAACCGATGCGTATCAAACCGCCATCGAAATGCCCATTCGCGTCGCCGCAGCCCATCTTTACTCCCATCACTAAGCTTTATGCCCACATGTATAGCCCCTAGCCCCTGTTCGTTTTCTTACCGAACAGGGGCTTATGACTTTTTCCCCACCTTTACAAATGAAGGAAACGCTTCCACCTATCTTATAATGTTTCGCCCTCTTTTTTACGTTAAGGTATAACAAGCAACAAAAAAACGCCAAATTCAGTTCTGTTATACAACAAAACTGAAACGGGGGAACCAATATAGTGGGGTGAAATCGCGACTATACGCGATCGGGCGCCTTTCGACCGAACCCGTCAGCTAACCTCGTCGGCGATAAGAGAGGGAGAAACAACGTGAAGAAAAGCACTAAAACACTTGCTGGGGGATTGTTGGTAGGATGCTTGCTATTTGGGGGATTGACTGTTATTCCGGGACAAGCCGATGCCGCATCCGTTTCCGCAAAATTCGGTCAAACAGTAAACGTACCGAACAAAACTGACGTTATTGATAATATCATCCGCACCGGTAAAGGCTTAGAGGGCATAGCGCATTACAGCCACAACTATCAGCCTGGGAAATATATGGATTGTTCGCAATTCATGTATTATATCTTCCAAAAAAACGGCATTGACATTCATACACGCGACGATGACCGTCAGGTAAAGCTGGGCAGCTACGTGCCGAAAAGCAATCTCCAAAAAGGGGATCTTATCTTCTACAGCACCAAACAAGATAAATCGGATATTACACATGTAAGCATGTATATTGGCAATGGAAAAGTATTACACATGGCAAACTCGCAAGCAGACATTACCATCAGTAATCTGAACAGCTCCTGGCATCAAAAAAACTATGTAACAGCAAGACGTATCATTGAGTAAACATTGCCTATTACCAATCATCATATCACAATGGCCCCTTCCCTTCCGTATAAACAAGGGAAGGGTTTTTTAATCAGTCTCTCCAGCTTTACTCCGCTTGTTTTCTGCTCAGCTGCTCAAAATAGACAATGATTTCTTCAATATTGTTCGGAAGCGTCCATCCTCTTTCATGAAAAACGGTCTTGTACTTGCGATGAAACGGTTCTGCTTCATCACGAATGGCTCGCTGTCTCTTGCCTAACCACTCCCGTTCATCTCCTGAAAGCTTCTCTTCAATCGCCCCGCATATAAAAGAACGGCATATGCTTGTTTTAAAGCTGGCGTTAAGTCCGCATCCTTTACCGTCGATGAAGAATTGGCAAACTGCATATGCTAATCGTTCATCCACTGCCTTATATACAGTATGTGGCGATTGACGCAGCTTGTCATACCGCTCTGCCGGAGATTCCAATGATGTAGAATCCCGTTGATAAAATAGCGGGTGAATGAATGCGCCTGCCACAATTTCGTAATCGTGGATTGTATTACGCGGATTGCGGTACAGCACCTCTAAAAAGAATTCCGTCTTTTCTGCTGCAATCATTTTATATACCTCAAATAAAGTAAACACCGGTTCATATGCACAGCAGCCGATATGGGGCAGTTCTTTCGAACGCCGCTCAAAGTGTGAATCGGGACAGCACCGACAGACTTCGGACAGCAACTGCTGATTCTTCACATCCCACTGCACCGCATTATGTTCCATACTCTCATCCCCATTTACATTGTTTGGCTTTTGATCTTCGTCCATTATAGCGTACTTTTTAATTGTGCAAAAACAAACAATACTTTACAAACAAACTATTAATCTTGTATTCTTAATTAGGTTGCTTTAGCACAAAAAAGCGAACAAGCGTTTAAGCAATAAATTAGTATTGGAGGGATTTTACGTGCAAGAGGACACAACTGAGCATTTTTTCACAAAAACGCAGGCGTTGCTACTCACACTACTGCTGCTCGGCCTTATTGGTTCATTTATTATTAAGCTGCAGACACCCCCACATGTTCCTCTCCTTCTCTGTATATTCCTATTAATTATCATCGGCTTTCTTAAGAAAGCGAACTGGAAGACGATGGAGCAGGGAATTGTCGACGGTGTGAAACCGGGGCTCGTGCCAATCTTAATCTTTTTACTTATCGGGACGCTTATTGGCGTATGGATGGCTAGCGGTACTGTACCAACTATGATGGTATATGGCTTTTATGTTCTATCCGCCCATTATTTTCTTCCTGCTGCGCTCGTTATCTCCGCCATCGTCGGAACATGTATCGGCAGCTCGCTCACTACAGTCGCCACGATCGGGGTCGCGCTTATGGGCATGGGAACAGTTATGGATATCAATCCAGCATGGGTGGCCGGTGCGGTCATATCAGGAGCATTCTTCGGTGATAAAATGTCACCGCTATCCGATACGACCAATCTAGCACCAACATTAGCACGAATAGATTTATTTACACATATTCGTCATCTTCTTTGGACAACCGTACCTGCGCTTTTGATTTCTCTTGTGTTATTTCTTCTCATCGGCAACGGAAGCGCAGTATCTGACTCGGCTGCTCAGGTAGAAGGCCTTCGCCAGGCGTTAGAACAGCATGCCATTATCCATCCGGCAGCTCTTATTCCACCTGTTCTGCTGTTTATTCTGGCTATGCTCCGTGTTCCGGCCGTACCGACCTTAATAGCGGGAATTCTATCAGGTATAGCAATTGCATTCTGGTTAAATCCCGTTATAACCGCTGGGCAGATGGCTACTATTATTCAAAATGGCTTCGTCTCCGAGACTGGCATCAAAGCAGTCGATTCATTGCTTACACGAGGCGGTATGCAGAGCATGATGTTCTCTGTCTCGCTTATCTTTCTGGCGCTTAGCATGGGCGGATTGCTGTATCGCCTGGGGATTATTAACAGACTCATGGAGATGGTCCATCGGTTTATTGCAACGCGGGGTCGCCTTATCGCATCTACTGCACTTTCTTCTATCGGCATTAACGTACTGCTTGGGGAACAATATTTGTCCATTGTTTTACCCGGAAATGCTTTCGTACAACAATATGAAAAACTGGGACTTGAACGCAAAAACATGGCCCGTGTACTCGAAGACGCAGGCACGGTAGTTAATCCGCTTGTTCCTTGGAGCGTATGCGGCGTATTTCTCTCCGAAGTGCTCGGTGTTCCGACAATCGAATACTTACCATTTGCGTTTTTCTGTCTATTGTGCCCGATCCTTACTATCTTTCTTGGATTTACCGGAATCGGCATAGCCAAAAAGCAAGAAAACAAACAAAGCCTCCCTCTGGAATAAGGAGGCTTCTTCTTTTTTCTGAGCCGGTTTGCCTGAATCCTTTTCCGCCTCACTTATTCAGTACAAGAAATGCTTCTAAACGATCAAGCCCTTCTTCCAGAACGTCCATTGCATAAGCATAAGAAATTCTAATGTACCCTTCTCCATAGGAAGAGAATGCATCGCCCGGCACGACCGCCACTCGCTGTTCTTCAAGCAAACGCAATGCAAAATCAAAAGAAGATAAACCGAATTTCTTAATAGACGGAAAAATATAGAAGGCCCCGTCCGGTTTCACTACCTCGAGCCCCATCTTTGTAAGCCGTTCATATACGTACACGCGCCGTTTATCATATTCGTCCTTCATCGCTTGTGCATCGTTAATCCCTTCTGTGAGCGCCGTAAGTGCCGCATACTGGCTAATAGAACTCGCACACGTTGCGTTATACTGATGGACTTTCACCATCTGTTCAGTTATGTAGGCTGGTGCGAACGTAAATCCGATACGCCAGCCGGTCATGGAATGCGATTTAGACAGTCCATTGATAACAATTGTTTGCTCTCTCATGGTAGAAAGCGTCGCGATAGAACGGTGTGTTTCGCCATAAATCAGCTCGCTGTAAATTTCGTCCGAAATGATAAAAATCTCTTTGCCTGCCAATAATTCAGCTATCTCTTCAATACCCTTTTGCTCAAGTGTACAGCCAGTCGGATTCGACGGGTACGGCAAAATTACACAACGTGTATGCTCCGTTATTTTTTCACCTATAAGCGCTGCCGTCATTTTAAAATCAGTATGACGCGTATCCACATAGACTGGTACTGCGCCACACAAGCGAATAATCGGTTCATATCCTGGATATACCGGCCCCGGCAAGATCACTTCACTACCTTCTTCAAGAATCGTGCGAAATGCAATATCGATCGCTTCGCTCGCTCCGTTGGTCACGATCACTTCCGAGGCCGCATCGTAACACAACCCGTATTTTTGCGCCACGAATGTGCTTGCTGCTTCTCTCAAAGCCTGTAAGCCAGCGTTCGGTGTATACGTCGTCCGGTTTTGGTCAATCGCCTGCTTGCCCGCAGCCTTAATATGTTCAGGTGTGGCAAAATCGGGCTGTCCAATTGTTAATGAAATAGCGTCGTCATACTGCTGAACAAGGTTAAAAAACTTACGAATTCCTGAAATCTGAATATCGCGTACCCGCGAATTGAGTAAATGCTGCATCTATCTCGTTCATCCTTTCTTTACGCAAAACATCTGGCTTCTTTCGTTAAAGTATAGCACGGTTTGTAAAAGAAGGTGCCCGTTATTCTACTCTTGCCAAGATTGTTCTATCAAGCTTCAACCGCCTTATCCTACTTTTTATTATTTTAATAAACCGTCCTCTTTTAATGGGCGAATGACAATCTCATCAGTAGGAAAAGCCAATTCGGATATATCTTCAAACGTAAAAAACCAACATCCGTCAAATCATCGGACGCCTGTAGTACGCCCCTGCATTTCGGACAGTAATGATAACGCATAGCTCTTCCTCCTTCACTTGTATTGATACATCCTGCGTTCATGTCAAAAAAGGGGCGGCATATCCTTTTTCAACCTTCATTTTGCTCCTGTTTTTTGTCGGTGTATACTTGTAATAGAATGCAGAAGGAGCTGAAGTATGTGAAAATCGTAAGCGCATGTCTAATGGGATGTGAATGTCGATACGATCAAAAAGACAACAAGGTGGATGAAATCGAACAACTCGTTAAGGACGGTAAGGCCATACCTGTCTGCCCCGAACAGCTAGGCGGTCTTCCTACTCCGCGTAATCCGGCGGAAATCGTCAATGGAGACGGTTTCGATGTGCTTGACGGTACGGCGAAGGTTATTGATAATCAAGGCAACGATGTAACGGAACAATTCCTGCAAGGTGCCCGGCAGGCATTGCGTATGGCACAGGCAGCCGGGGCTGAAGAGGCTATCCTCAAAGAACGAAGCCCTTCATGCGGGAGCGCGCTCGTATACGATGGGACCTTCTCCAAAACAAAACGAGAAGGCACTGGTGTTACTGCCGCCCTCCTCTTGCGTCATGGTATCTTTGTACGCTCTGAAGAGTCACTGGATTAACTGAAATATATAGCCATACACAAAAAAACAGCACGCATGGTGCTGTTTTCGTATACTAGCGACTTTTGACAAGCAAGTCCACTGCTTCTTTAATTACATGATCCGGGCTGTTGCCTTTTTCAATCTCCATGCGGATGCACGCTTCCATATTGTTCGCCACAACCAATCCAATAGCACGGTCGACGGCGGAGCGCACGGCAGTCAGTTGAGTAACTACATCCCGGCAGTCTTTTTCCTGTTCCATCATACTCAGCACTCCGCGAATCTGTCCCTCAATACGGCGAAGACGGTTTTTTACGGCATCGTTATACTCCATTTATTATCACCTCGACCTAATAAGCTATATAGTATATCATACCCCTTTAGGTATGAGTTGTAAACAAAGAAAATACATCAAAACGCTCCAAAAAGAGCAAGCTATACATAATAGTTTAATTAAGGAGGGTAAAACCATGCGGAGACGATTTCTCCGAACGCAAAAACGTACCAAACCGCCTTATGAAGCATTTCCTAGAGAATACATAAAAGCCTCTATCAGTCTGGAAGAGAACAAAACGCATATCGAAAACGCTTTCCATCATTCGCAAGATGTGATGCACAGGGAGCTTACATGGAATGGAAAGAAAGGCTTGCTATTCTTTTTAGACATACTGGTAGACAAAGACAAAGTTCAGGACGATATTATCCGTCCTATTCTTAGTGCTGGTGAGGGAAAGCTTGAAGAAATCGTCCACATAGCCGGAATCCAAAAAACGTCCGATATAAGCAAGGCGATTACAGGGCTGCTCAAAGGACAATGCATCTTTCTCACAGAACATGATGATACCCTTTACTTACTCGAAGCATTCAACGCTCTTGGCCGAAGCATTGAAGAGCCGGCAAATGAGAAAATAATCCGGGGCTCCCACGAGGGCTTCGTAGAAAGCTTGTCGACTAACCTTTACCTTTTACGAAAGCGGATCAAAAACCCTAATTTAACCGTCAAATATATAACGCTCGGAAAAACAAGTAATACAAGGGTCGCTGTCGTGTATCTGCACGGCCTGACCAACCCTCAACTCATAGAAGAGGTGGAGAAAAGGCTTCAATCCATTTCTGCCGATTCGATTCAAACACCAGGCTATATTGAGGACTACATTGAGGACAACTCGTTTTCCCCCTTTCCTCAAGCACTGAATACGGAGCGGCCGGATAAGACAGCGGCAAATATTATAGAGGGACGGGCCGCCATTATTATGGAAGGGAATCCTTCCGCTCTCATCGTACCGGTTACCTTTTTCTCTTTCTATCAGTCACCTGACGATTTTAATGACCGCTGGCACATTGGCTCCTTCTTCCGAGCTGTTCGGATTTTGAGCTTTTTTATTACTATTGTTCTTCCCGCCTTTTATATTGCGGTTGTAACATTTCATCATGAAGTGATTCCACTCGACTTGATTTTTAATGTAAAAAGCTCGCTCCAACACGTACCGTTCCCACCCATTCTCGAAGCGATGATTATGCAGGTTATGCTCGAACTGCTCCGTGAAGCGGCGATTCGACTGCCTACCCCAATTGCACAAACGATCGGTATCGTAGGCGGTCTTGTTATTGGAAATGCGGTCGTGCAGGCAAGTCTTATTTCCAACACGATGATTATTATAGTGGCGGTGACTGCGATCTCTTCCTTTGTCGTGCCTTCTGCCGAGATGAGTACAGCCATACGGCTTCTTGGTTTTCCGCTAATGATAGGCGCGGCTACCTTGGGATTTTTCGGCATTATGTTCGGAATTATACTCATTCTAATTCACCTGTGCAAGCTTGAGTCATTTGGCACACCTTATTTTGCACCATTTGCTCCATTACGAATAAAAGACTGGAAGGATGCCTTTATCCGCCTGCCAGTTTGGATACAGAATGAACGTCCACTGGATGCTAAGCCCCAATATTTGAAAAGAGAATGGTTCTCAAGAGGATGGAAACGAAATGGCAACAAAAAATAGCACAATTACCCAGGGACAGCTTACGTTTTTTATCTTTCAAACACAAATCGGTGTCGGTTTGCTATCCCTCCCTTTTGCTGTGGCAAAAATCGCACATGGTGACGGATGGATTTCCACTTTGCTGATCGGTTTTTTTATCCAGTTGTGCATTTTTCTTATCTGGGCGCTCAACCGACGCTTTCCAACGCTGTCTTTGTATGAATTCATGCCTCAAATCATCGGAAAACCTGTGGCATTTTTTTTCACTCTGCTATATTCGCTATACTTCATCGGAATCGGCGGTGTTGTTCTTCTCTTATTCAGCAATATCATTAACAACTGGGTTTTTGATGTGACTCCTAGATGGGCGCTTATTTTGCTCATGGTGAGTGCGGGGATTTATTTAGCCAGAGAGAATATACGAATTATTGCCCGCTTTCATGTTTTTATCTCCTTCTTTGCTTTCATTTTGATTTTTTTGGCGTGCATGGCCTATGCCCATATAGATATCCGATATATCCTTCCCATCGGTCACTCGGGTGCGCTTAACATTATAAAAGCATCAAGCGAAGCCTTGCTATCCATGTTAGGCTTCGAGGCGCTGCTTGTCATTTTTCCCTATGTGGAAAACAATGAAAAAGGCGTCTTGAAAGCCATGAGCATAGCCAACCTAATCGCTACTTCGCTATCTACATTTCTTGTCTTTACATGCTTAATCGTATTCAGTCCGCAAGAAATTCTGGTTATTCCACAGCCAATGCTCTACATGTTGAAGTCTTTTACTTTCACAGTCATCGAACGGCTGGATTTGTTCTTTCTGTCCATATGGATTACATTCGCTGTAACTTCCTTTGTCAGCTATTTATATCTGGCAAGCAAGGGCTTAGGATATGCATTCCATAAAAATCGGCATAAAAACGCTGTCTGGTATGCCGCTATTGCCTGCGGATTCATTGCCTTGTATCCGGATAGCCAGCTGGCTATTAATCGTCTTGCTTTCTTCATTACCCGCACCAGCTTCGCATTTTTCGCAGCGATTCCCTTAACACTTTTGCTTCTCTCTCATGTATTAAGGAAAAAGGAACGAAAGGACACAGCATCATGAAGCGACTTCTCTTACTCCTTATTGCTGTTTGCACACTTTCTATAACAACTGGCTGCTGGGATCGGCAACTGCTGAAGAATACCCGTCTTGTATATGGGGTTTCTTTAGACAAGGTACAGAACAATCATCTACTGACTACCGTTTCTATCCACAGTTCCATCTCTTCCCGTGGAGGCCCTTCCTCCCCTACGAATGATATTGTTTCTTCCAGAGGAGATACGGTACATGAAACGCGTAGGAATATAGAACGAAAAATCTCCGGACCCTTCAGCGCTTCCAAAACCCAATTCGTTCTGTTAGGAAACGAATTAGCGAAGGATAATATTTACGGGTTGCTCGATATTTTTTACCGGGACCCGCGCAGCCAGCTTGGAGCCCGGGTCGCCGTAGTAGATGGAAGAGCCGAGGATATAATAAAATTAAAGACAAAAGAAGAAACGCTAATAGATGAATACATTTGGCAATTAATTAAAACAGAAGAACAAAATACAGCTATTCCTGCTAGCACCATTCAAACTATTTGTTCTAACATGTTCGATTCCGGTCATGATTTTGCTCTCCCCCAATTGCGAATATCGCCTGGAAAAAAAAGAGTGGAACTTGCCGGAACGGCTCTTTTTCACGGTAAGCAATTCAGCGGCATTACACTATCTCCTAGCGACTCCACGCTTCTTCTGTTGCTGGCCGATCAGAAGAAAAAATTCGCCCATTTCACAAAAAAAGTTAAAAACAGTAAGAAAGAAACGCCCTTTGATTATGTAACCTTTAATGCAAAAAAAGCAAAAGTACGAATGAACATTGATACAAATCAAACACCATTGAAAGTAAGCATACATCTCAACATAAAGGCCGTCATCAATGAGTATCCAAGCGATAGAATAAATCGCAAGGGCAGAGAAAAGGCTTTGGGCAAGAAACTTACTGCACAGTTGACCGAGCAAGCAAATGCCCTCATGACCAAACTCCAGAAAGCGAACTGCGATTATTTTGGTATCGGAAGAGAGCTTATGGCCTACCATCCAGATACATGGAAGAAGCTGCGCTGGGAAACAGCGTACCGGAATATCCGGCTGGAACCAAAGGTGAATGTAGACATTGTTGGATATGGGATTATCGATTAATCCAAAAGGTTCGCATCACACCTGTTAATTACCCATACATTGGAATAAAAAATGCACGCGTCGGCGTCTTCCCTCGTCTTTTTCTCACAAGGAAGAGACACAGCCGCTTTTTGGCGCCAGGGCCGGACCGGCAAAACATCTGGGCCTCTTGATGCGGAAGACAAACCGACGCTCGTTTGGGGCACGGTGTGGTGACGATCCACTCTGGATCATACTGGATAATCAACAGGTGTGATAGGATTTTTTTCTTTACGGCAAATCAATTAGCATAAAATGCGTATTACTATGCGCCTTTAACTCCAGAGAAGATGTATCGGTAATACGTGCCGCATCCCGTTTTGCAAGCTTTTTCTCTCCATTGAGTTCAAGCTCTCCTTCGATAATAAACACGTAGATTCTGCGTCCTGTTGACTGAGTAAATGAAATCGTACGGCCAGCATCCAATTTGGATAAATACAGTGTCAGGTCCTGATGAATATGTGCGACACGATGTTCGCCCTCCTGTCTGTTCGATACAATTGGCAACAGCTGATTGTGCAGAGCATCCTGATCGTATGCAAACTGCTCATACGATGGTTCCAGTCCTTTTTTATCTGGAAGAAACCATAGCTGAAGAAAATTCACATCCTCTGTATCAGATGGGTTAAATTCGGAATGTACAATGCCAGTGCCTGCACTCATGCGCTGGATTTCTCCCGGAACAAGCACCTCCGTATTCCCGGTACTATCCTCATGCTTAAGCTGTCCCTTAAGCACAATGGATACAATCTCCATTTCACGGTGCGGATGAGCTCCGAACCCGGTTCCCGACTGAACGATATCATCGTTAAATACACGCAGTGGACCGAACTGCAGGTTATTCGGATCATAATATTCAGCGAACGAAAAGCTGAAGTTGCTTTGCAACCAGCCATGATTTGTAGAATAACGAGAAGCTGCCGGATATATCGTAATCATGAAATTCCTCCTTAATTAACTTACTTTATATAAGTATTGTATGATAGTATAGTTAAAAAATCAATACGTGTCCTGCTTATTTTATACTGGCAGAGTCGGTAACATACTGGCATCATTTTCAGAATTGACACGCCTCTAGCCGTGTATAGTTCAAGATGGACAAATTAGTACGTCCTGCACCTCGACAGGAAAAAAACCTGCGTATCTTTTTCTAGTCTCTGATTTTCTCCGTTTTTTCTTACCTCCTACCACAAAAGTTTATCGATTTATTAAACCAGATGTATATAGATGCATGTATGAACAAGTCATACAAGATGATAGAATAGAACTATCCATTTATTGGAACAAATAAACTACAGGGGGAGAACAATGACAAATCGAAGCAGATACAACATATGGATAATACTAGGCTGGATCTCTATTCTTCTAATTGCAGGATGCGGAGCATCAAATCAAAACCCAGACAGTTCAATGGCGGATACGAGCCAAAGCCAGATAACTGAAATTGCCGACAGCAAAAATCCAAATACTGCTCCATCAGAAAAAAAATCGGCCGGAATGGCCGCGATGATGGTGTATCAAGCAGAACTTAGCCTAAATGTCAAAGACCTTGCAACATCGCAAAAGTCGCTAACCCAGCTAGTGGAAAAAATGAATGGATACATTGTGGAAGCAAACTCATACAATCAGGGAGAAGAAAATAGTCTGCTGAACGGCAATTTCCGTATTCGTATTCCTAACGCTAAATTCAATGCCTTCCTGGAGGAAACAGAGAAACTAGCGCTTAAAGTAGCCAACCGTACGATACAGGGACGTGACGTAACAGAAGAGTATATCGATCTGGAAGCAAGGCTTGCGTCGAAGCAGGTGTTAGAGAAACAACTGCTCGGCTTAATGAAAAACGCACAAAAAACGTCAGATCTGCTTCAAATTGCGCAAGATGTAAACAAGGTTCAAACAGAAATCGAGCAGCTTAAAGGCAAGATGAAATATTTGAAGAACCAAAGCGACTTTGCAACCGTTACTATTCATATGACAGAAAATAAAGCTGTCCTTCCCTCCCTTTCTGACAATCCCGTAAGTACATGGGATAAAACAAAACAGCAGTTTATGAATAGCATTAAATTCATGGTAGATAGCGCTTCCGTTCTTTTTGTTGTTATTGTCGGCACGTCTCCTCTTCTCCTCTTCATTGGCGCCATCATAGCAGGAATTATGTATTGGAAGAAACGGAAAGGGAAAAAGGACGAATCTGTATAAAATAGCAAGAAAAAACATTCGGGTATTTCAGAACAGAAGACAGTTTCCGGTCTCCTTCATCTATGAATATCAATGGTCTGTGGCATGTGCAAATTCGGGTTCGTTTGGGTCAATATACTCCCTAAGATTTAATGCAACACTAGTGATCTGGAATAAAAAATAATCCCCAGCCGCCTGAAAATTGGTAGCTAGGGATTATTTTATGTTATTGATGTCTGTTGGGTGGATAAGGATTATTCGAGCGGTATGATATTCGCGTAACACGGCAAATGTGCCTGCCTTCCGAAGCACTATTCTGTAGAATCATTTAATTCTACGTTCCATGAAATAAGCGCAACCTCATGCTTTCCCCCATCCTTTCGCACAATCGGATAGGAGATAAACTCATGGACAATACCAATTTCATCTAAAATATGCGAGATTAAATGGGCCCGTTCCATCTGTTCTGTACTTGCCCCTCGCTTTACAATAATAGGCGAAGCGTACGGCTTTCCAATAGATTGGATGAGAAACACGCTTTTACACGCAGTTTCATTCATCCGAATAATACATTCCTTCATATCGCGCATCCGGTAAAATGCATTTGCAGCAAAAATGACATCACACGATATGTTTCCCGCCTCTTCCCACTTGCATGCTAATACATCAAGGGAAGCGCTGTGCTCTTCCTGCCAATTATTCTGCAACTGTATTCTCATCGCTTCCGATGGCTCTATAACGGTTATCCGCCGAACATACGGAGCTAATAGCTGTGTAAAACCGCCTGTTCCTGCCCCAATCTCCAATAAATGATCTGTCGAATGTAAATGATACGTTATTTGCTCTATTATAGGAATAGCAAAAGGCGCCAAAGGGTTGCGCACATCGTACATAGGAGCATGGCTTTGCCAATACGCCTCTTCCTTTTCGTCCTGTTTGGTACGGCTGTTCAATTCACATGCTTCCCAATTTGCTATCCACATTGCTGAAGCCCTCATTACTCTTTCACCTCATCTATCTGTATACAGGAATGCCTGCACAAGCTTTTGCGTGTAGGGATGGGTGGGGTGCTTCATAATCTTATTGCTTGTTCCCGTCTCTACAATTTCCCCGTCTTTCATGACTGCCACCCTGTCGCTCATCCAATTTACTACATCCAAGTCATGTGAAATAAACAAATACGTCATCTTTCTTTGTTTCTGTATGTGTTTGAGCAGCCGTAGAATTTGCGCCTGAACAGATACATCCAACATCGATGTTGGCTCATCCAGCACAATGAATTCCGGGTTCATCAATAAAGCTCGCGCTAGTACAATTCGCTGAATCTGTCCTCCGCTTACCTGATAAGGATAGCGCCTCAGCAATTCTGGCTGCAATCCAACCATGTTCATCACTTCTTCAATTTGTTCATGGTCATCTCCCTTTCGCAAAGTCGGATGCAGCACAAACGGTTCCATTATACTTTGCAGCAGCGTTTTTCTCGGGTTGCATGCTGTATCCGGATGCTGAAATATCATTTGCATCTTTTGACGCAGCAGCTTGCTATCACCTCGTGAAGCAGAATACAAATCATATCCAGCAAACTCAACCGCTCCTTCGTCCGGTCGCAGCAAACCTATTGCCATGCGGGAAAGCGTTGTTTTTCCTGAGCCGCTCTCTCCGATTAAGCCAAATGTTTCCCCTGCTTGTATGGAGAAGCTTGTATTGTTGACAATCGCTTTTTTTCGTTTTCGTACTAAACCGTACTCAATGTATTTAGAGACATTATGTACTTGGAGCATGAAGAAAACACCTCGCGTATTTTTTCTGCCCATATTCAGTCCATGGTGGAAGTTGTTCAACACACATTTCGCTTGCATAAGAACAACGCGGATGGAATGCACAGCCTGAAGGTACTTGCAACAAATTTGGGCTGTCTCCAGCCATTGGTTTCATTCCTGCTGTCGGCCGTGCCAAGAGCAGAGCTTCCGTATAAGGATGCCCGGGTGTAGCAAACAATGAATCCGTATCATTGCTTTCTACCAGTCGCCCTGCATACATCACACCGATCCGATCGCAGAGGATTTGAGCCACATGCAAATCATGTGTAATTACGAGCAACGTAGTACCCGTTTGTCTGCAAACATTCCGTAGCGCTTCGACAACATCATGACGCGCCGGGGCATCCAGCCCTTTTGTCGGTTCATCTGCAATTAAAAGCTTCGGCTGTCCGGCCGCTCCCATTATAGTTAGAATCCTCTGCTTCATTCCACCGCTTAGCTGAAAGGGATATGACTGAAGCAACTTGATCGGATATGAGAAAGATACGGCTTGCAGCCATGAGGCCAAGTACCCGTCTTTATCTTTCAATTCTTTTTGGTGACGTACTGCTTCCCGTAGCTGTGTACGGATTTTTAGTACAGGATTTAATGAAGAGGCTGGATTTTGGGGAATAAGAGCAATTTTTTTGCCACGTACGTGCCTCATTTCTTTCTCGGATAACTGCAGTAAAGATTTATTTTCAAATCTTACTTCTCCAGTCACCCGAGCGTTTGCAGGCAAAAGTTGCAAAGCAGTTAAACCTAAAACTGATTTTCCGCTACCTGTTTCTCCTATTAATCCAAATATTTCTCCTTCATATAAATCGAGTGATACATCCCGAACAGCTTGCAGTTCACCAAATGAAGTCGAAAAGTAACATGATATGTGCTCGAACGAAAGTAAAGGTTTCATCATCTTTCCTTTCTTTTATGCGATATCCTCCACCCGCTGCATGCGCTTAGGATCCAATCGATCCCGTAGCGTATCTCCTATGATTTGAAACGATAGAGAAACGGCAGTGATACATATACCTGGTGCTAGCATAAGATGCGGTTGCGTACGAAGAAAAGGTCTTGCATCGTTAAGCATGACGCTCCAATCCGGGGTAGGCGGCTGTACGCCCAAGCCGAGAAAGCTTAAGGAGGCAATCATTAACAATGTACGGCTCATCCGAATCGTAAGTAATACGAGCACCGTACCAGCGATAGAAGGAATAATATGAACAATCATAATATAAAACGCGGATGCACCCAGCACCCTGGTGCCCTCTATGTATGGCTCCACTTGTATTTTCATTACTTCTCCCCGTACTACACGGGAAAAGTCAGCCCAGGAAGTAAGCACAATCGCGAGAAATAAACTTTTCAGGCTTGGCCCCAATACGCCGACAATGGCCAGCATCATTGTCAAACCGGGAACTCCCTGAAAAATATGGACGATTGTTTGTAAGCAAGTATCCACCTTCCCTCGAAAATATCCACCCAGCACGCCGATACAAAACCCTACGAGAAGCGTCGAAACGGTAGCTACTCCCGATAATAGCAAGGAAACACGTCCACCGTACAATATACGGCTATATACATCTCTTCCTAACTGATCTGTACCCATCCAGTGTGCAGCAGATAAAGACATCAAACGATTGCTCATATCGATTTGATTAGGATCATATGGACTTATCCAGGGAGCACACAGACTGACAAAAACAATCAGGCCTAAACAGCCAGCAGCAAATGCTCCGGCTTTTCCCTTACCTATCATTTCAACACCTCACTTCGTCGCAATTGAGGATGAATGAGTCCGTACAATATATCGACAACGGTGTTGAATAATACATACACACAAGCCATGAAAAGAACATATCCTTGCATAACCGGATAATCCCGCCGAAAAATCCCTTCTACGGCAAAACGGCCAATCCCGGGCAACGAAAAAATAACTTCTGCGATAACAGCGCCGCCTAGAATACCCCCAAAGTAATTGCCGATTACCGTAATAAGCGGGATAAATGCATTCAATAATACATGGCGCAGCATAAGAATGAACATGTGAATCCCTTTTGCCCTTGCGGTAACGATATATTGTTGAGGAAGGATATCCAATACTGCGGCACGCGTTAACCTCATAAGTACAGCACTCGTTCCCAATCCAAGTACAATCGAAGGCATGATGAAATGCTGCCACGTGCCGTATCCACTCGTCGGAAGCCAATGCAATACCTCTGAAAAAGCAATAATAAAAAGAATGGCGTTCAAAAAACTGGGAAACGCTGTCCATATGGTTATCCACGCTCTTCCAGCATAGTCGATCCATCGATTATGAAACATTGCCAGTATAATACCGCCTGGAATACCGAAGCCGATTGCAAATGCAAGCGCTCCGCATGCCAGGGATAATGTAATCGGTAAACGCTGAATAAGTTCTGCGCTCACCGATTGTTGAGTAATATACGACACCCCTAAATCACCTTGTAAAACCATTCCCAACCAGTGCATATATTGCTTCCAGATAGGCAGATTAAGGCCCAGCTCCTCTCTTTTAGCCGCAATCTCCGCTTCTGTCGGTTCATTCAATCCATTCATACTAAGCACTTCAAGTGCAGGATCGCCGGGGGCAATCACTCCCAGAACAAAAGCAAGTAAAGATGCCCCTAGGAGTGTGCAGATGCTCCCGATAAGCTTTTGACGACCCGTCATTCCTTTTTCCGCTCAATTTGTGGCAAAGTAACCCCGTATGGCAAAGCATTAAGCCCCTGTAGCTTTGCATTAGAAGACACAAGCGTTGCATCATGGAAAAGCGGAATTGTCGGCCAGTCCTGTGCTGCAATCTGCAATAGACATCCGTATATTTTCTTGCGTTCTTCTATATTCAGTGTCTTCTGCACATCCTTAAGCAACGCATCTGCTTCCGCGTTCTGATAGCCAAGGCTGTAATTCTTATTGCTGGCTCCGTGACTTTGCATATAATTAGCCAAAAGTGTATACGGGTCCATATTCGGCAGTCCCTGTGTAGCCAGAGCCAAATTATAGTCGCCGGTACGCTGTGCCTCTTTAAAAGCAGCGCCATCCAAAATTTTGATGGAAACATCCAATCCAATTTCTTTTAACACTGCTTGTACCCATTCAGCTTGTGCCTTATACGGATAGCGATCAATCCCATAGCTTGGAACAATCAATGTAACCGATTTTCTTTTGCCTTGTAACACTTCGTTCGCTAACTTTTTCGCCTTTTCAGGGCTGTGTTCAATCGGCTGCTCCACATAAAAAGGAGACATTGCATTTATCATTGTCGCAGTCGGTGTGGCGTACCCCCCGTATAAAGAGTCGACAAGCTGTTTTCTATCCAGCAGCAAACTCACCGCCTGTCTCATTTTTACATCATTAAACGGATATTTTGTTCCATTCGGATGGATATAATGGGATACACTTGATTTATTAACGGATATAGAGAAATCGTGATTCTGCTTCAACTGATTCGCCTGATCGGGCGAAATCGCTCCCAAATCAATCACACCCATAATCTCGCCCGACTTCAGGGCCGAGAACCTTGTATCTGCATCCGGAATTACATTAATTCGGATTTGTTTTGCCTTGGCTTTCTCCCCATAATATTCCTCATTACGCTCCAGTAGCATATAATGATCTTTTTCATGGGATACCAGCTTGAAAGGTCCTGTACCGGCCGGTATTCCTTTAAAATCCCCGTTCTCCGCAAATGAATCTGGACTGTATATCGGGCTTCCGAAGTTCTCCATCGCATAAAGCAAGGTCGGTTGCGGCTGTTCAAAAACAAACTTCACCCGCTGCTCATCTACCTTTTCAATCGCTTGCAGCCCTGCATATGATTTTTTAAAATCCAATGTGTAAAAAGGTGAGTTTTTAGGGCTGACTTCCCAATGACGCTTATAATTTGTGACAACCGCATCAGCGTTCACCGGCTTACCGTCATGGAACTTCATTCCTTTTCGTAAAGTAAATATCCATTCCTTCGCACCATTCGCCATCTCCCAGGACGTAGCCAGGCCAGGAATCGGCTCACCATTCTCTCCCATCCCCACTAGCGGTTCCCAAACATACGTAATAATGCTTGTGTAATATGCATCCTTTTCCCCCGGAGCTAAATCACGTGGTGCAGCTAATACGATTTCTTTCTCGTCAGCATGATTTGCCGTCTGATTGGCTACATTGGAGCACCCTATAATCCCGGCAAGCAAAGATACGATAAGAAAAAATAATCCGATATTTTTTAGTCTTTGTTTCATAACCCCTGTCCTTTCTTTAATGGATAAGTATCGCTTAAAAAAGCTCGCGAGGCGTGTGCCAAACGTTGCTTGCGCCCTGTGTAGCACGTAGCACAGCGGACGAAAAAAGAACAAGTGGCAACACCTGCAAGATTTTCTTACAATATAAAAAGCAACGTTCATCCATCACAGGAAACGTTGCTTTCATAAAGTCGTACTGATTATGTATAATCTTCACGTACGTACAGAAAACACCTCCCCAATCTCCGTGGTTCAATCAGTGTGGTATTTGTTGGCAGGTATCCTGGCTCATGCTTACACGCTTCTTTACGCCTTCCCATTTCCAAATGAAACAGTGGCATCCTGTAAAGAAACTGGCATTTACAGTGGCGGGACCGCGTCGGATTTACACCGTTCTTCCCTTTTAAGTGTATGCTTATATTGCACATACACACCAACAAACCGAATCGTATTCTTTTGTCCCAGCCCTCCCTGGGCAGTAAAACTTTCACTAATAGAAGTTTTATTCTATAAGATTATAGTATCACATAAAGCTATATCGGAAGCCCTGTTTACTATTTTTGCAAAAAAATTATCTGCTGTTTTAGAAACAAGAGGTACGCTGGTAAGAGAACAGGAACTATAGGAAACTTAAAGCCTGACACACCCCTAATAAGGTAGATCGTCAGGCTTCTTCACAGATCGGCTTTGCATAAATGCGCGGAATGAATGTACCCCTAATATTTAGGCTCCCTTTATTACTTTAACCTCGTATGTGCTATGGCCGGAACTGATAATATAATCCGGCTTCGGCTTCCCCCTGCTTTGTCTATGACCCTGGATATGTGCTTCACTCTTCTCCCAATTTTTCCATGATTCTTCAGAATCCCAACGAATCATAACAATGACTTCCTCATCACCCTTTCTGCTTTTCTTAACCAGAACGCTTAAATCAATAAACCCTTCAGATTTTTCGATAGCCCCTTCCTGGCTAAAGCGGCTTACAATTTTATCAGAAGTGCCTTCCTTGACAATAATAGTTTTAGTTTCAATAAACATTAGCATTCACTCCTTTTGCTCATGCAAGAGTATAGTATTCATTCATTTTATTGATAAAGATTATTAGTCTCGATTATATCACTATATAAAACGCATCTGTCAACTATTTATATACTTCTGACTTAATGAATGAACATACTCTTGTAGCAGAAGGTAAGAAAAGAAACACCAGTCTTTTTTTCTACCATAGCGCAGGGCGCATCCAATTTTCATCTACATCCGCATCCCCTGGTTCCCCTAAAAATCTTGTTTTAATAATATCTGCGCCTAATTCAGTGCCCACTCTTGCAGATGCGGCAATAATTTCAGGTTTATTGGATTCAGGAGTGGATAGTTGGTTTATATATTAATCGTTACCGTACATAACATTTGCCTTTAAAAGCATTAACCTGAACACGAAAGGAAAACATAACTTAAAAGATTTATCGTGGGGGTTTTACCTTGAATAAAACGGTTATTGCAATGTTTTTAACGATGGGATTTGTAATTTCCTCGCCGTTCACTTGTCATGCGGAAAGTATATACACACCACCCGAGCAATCAAGGGAAGAATTGTATCAAGACATCTTTATTTCTTTGCTTATGCCACATATTCAAAAGCAAATAAATAATTATTACACAAAAGTCCTGACTACCTCCCCTGTGGTTTATCCATATTTTGTTTATGTATTAAAAGCAAAAAGAATCGGGGATTATCGTTCCTTCGATTTTTTAGTGAAACTTAAAGTCATCCCGGTTATCGGACCACATATTTCTGTCGGAATCGATCATTTGACATTTAAAATCAGAGGGAGTGGCGATGTTGAATTAAAAAAGTTTGAGCATATAAAAACCGAGAACCTGCCTGAAAACTGGAAACACATGATTAAAGAACAGCTTTAATAAATTACTTGTTTAGTTATGAACCATAATAAGGAGTTGTTCCAAGTCAGAACAACTCCTCTCCTTTACATTTGCTTATGATTCGGGCATATTTCTGTTCAAAGGATATTGATTATCCAGTACCATCCAGCCTATGCTTTCTCAAGAAGATTATTTTTGATCAACACTTCTAAGCTCATTCTCTTTCGCTCCTCATTAAAATCAATTTCAATTACCTTCTCATCTATACTGTAGACAATTCCCTTTCCAAATTTCTTATGAATCACTTGTTCATCTTCTTTAAAATAGCTTCTTGCTTTCTTTTCTAAAATTTCCATTGCGATTCCCCCTAGGATAAAATTGTTACATCATTTCACTCAATTTAATTCTGATTATTCCGTCTTCTATTTCTGTGTAAACTTATTTGCTTAAGCTTTTAATTGTAAATCTATTACATTTTAATTCATAAATAAGGTAAATTCAACCATTAGTTTGTACAGCGCGCTTTTATCCTACATTATCTATTGTGCTTGTTAGGATATTTTAAGGGGGATACTCGTAAATAAGTGAGGATACGCCATCCATTCCAGCAATCCCATCTGATATTTTTGCAGCCAAAGCCTACTTACTATCAACTGCAGAATATATATTCCCAAAGCAAGCCATAGTCCGGCAAAAGTCCCCACTTTCCCATATAAACCCAAACCATAGCTATAAAAAATTAATGTACAAATCACTGATTGTGCAATGTAATTGGTAAACGCCATTTTACCAACAAAAGAAAATGGTAGTAGTCTTCTTTTCCAGTTCTCTTTCTGAAATAGCAGGGCAAAGAACGTAATATAAAACAAAGCTAGTAGCGGGGAACCAACCAGCATTCCTAAAACAAACAGAAAATCATGCCAGCCAGCGATAACCGGGTTGCTCGAATACTGTGTAAACACACCTAACATGATAAGCCCAAATCCGAACAATCCCGTACATTTGCAAATGTTTTTCACTAATCGTAAGTGCCCGGATATATTATGTAAAATTTTTCGCTTAGCAAAATAAGAACCAAGCAGAAACATCCCAAGGATTCGTGGATAAAACAAAATTTGATTAATTAACGTACTATTCCAATCGATAAAACGTTGGTTCTGAATAGCAATGAAACTTCCGCTTCCATAAATCGCCGTATCATGCTTCATCGCCTCCTGTCCCATTCTGCTCAAGTCTGAGCTGGCAGGCATTCCTGCGTTTCCACTCATTAGAATAACTATTGGTAACAGCGAAAGCAGCAGGATGGACCATATCAACAGTGTTCTCGGCTTACATTTATGGAATAATAACAGAAAAAAGCCTAACACTGCATAATGCAGCAAGATGTCGCCATACCAGATAAACCAGCCATGAATCAGGCCGAATAGAAATAATGCGATTAACCTTCTGGAGAATAGGGGAATGAAGCGTCTCCCTTTTGCAATTGCCCCTTCTTTAAACAAAATCATCCCGAATCCAAATAAAAAGGAGAATATGTTGATAAATTTCTCATCTATAAATATATTTCTAAACAATTCTGCGCTTTTATTCCAAAATCCCTGCCATAGCTCAACTTGCAAGGATATAGCCATTAATGAGGAACTATAAAAACTCATATTAACAAACAAAATACCAAGAATAGCAATTCCTCGGATGATATCTATAATTTGTATTCGTTCATTTGCAGACAAATTAATTATCGCATCTCCTCTTTCTTTAAAACTGATTTGATTGCTTGCATTTGTACCAAAACGGTTCATGTTTATCCCTCCCAGTCCCTAGTTTATATACAGTTTCTAAAGAAAAAATAAAGAATGACAACGACAGGGATTACATGCAAAAAACCACTCATTCCAAGCATAGGGAAATGAGTGGCACTATGTTTCAGTTATTCATCAATTTTTGCCTTGCTTTCCGCAGATAATGCCGCAATAACTTCTGTACCTTTTGTCGCATCAGAACAAGGGTGTTGATTATCCAGTATGATCCAGAGTGGATCACCATCACACCGTGCCCCAAACGGGCGGCGGTTCGTCTCCTGTTGTGGCGGCCTTTTCCTCTTTGGACAATCAACAGGTGTGAATCTTACTAATACTTTATACATTTCACTTTTAAAAATAAGGGTTTCTCAACAATCAGAATGGCAAATCATCATCCGAAATATCGATCGGACGTTGATCTTCTGCGAACGGATTTTCATTCCGGCTTGATGCTTCTCTCCGTTCCATTGCTCCTGCCCCTTGTCCACTTCCAAGAAATTGTACGTTCTCAGCAACAACTTCGGTCACATACACCCGCCGTCCCTCATTATTCTCATAATTACGTACCTGAAGTCGGCCTTCCACAGCGGTTTGTCTTCCTTTATTCAAGTATTGAGCACATAATTCTGCCTGCTTGCTCCATACCACAACAGAAATAAAGTCAGTCTCCCGTTCACCCTGCTGATTGGTAACCCTCCGATCAACCGCCAATGTAAAGGTCGCAACGGCTGTACCGCTCTGAGTATAGCGCAATTCTGGATCTTTTGTTAACCTGCCAATTAAAATCACCCTGTTTAACATCATGTCTCCTCCTCTCTCATTTCTTTACCGTGCGTGCATATCATGTACATGTGTATACTGGTTTACTATAGTAGCATTCGACAAAACGCGGCTTACATATACCAGTTTACGCCGATTTCTCCTCTGTGCTTTCCAATCGCGCCCTTCTTAGCTGCTTAAAATAGCGGTGTACAGAAGTAAAGTGCACAGACGGTAAAGCATCTACCGTCGTAAAACGTCTCCCCATCTCCTCCGCCTCTTGTACAACATCGACTTTGCGCTTAACAAGGTATGCAATAATTGCCTGCACAATATCTGCCTCTTGGGCATTCTCATTAAAGTCATAAATCAGGCCACGCAGATAATTGGCCTGCATGTCATTAATAAAAGCTGGGCTCTCCGCTTCGCTTCGTTCCTGAACCTTCTCCGTTTTCTTCTCCATTTTTTCGGATGGTATATGCTCATCTTCCTGATGGTCCCTATAACCAAATACATCGGAATAAAATATACCGTCTGTCCAATCCATCTTCTCATAAAAAGATTTGAATGAATCAGGAAGCACCGGAATACCGTATTTGTATTCGTACTCCGAGAGACCAAATTTCTCAAGGTTCTGTAGATAGAACTTGCTCTGCGACTGTCCCTCTTTGTTACGGTTTGCGCGAATAGAAATAACTTCCCCGCGATAAATGTGCGCCGCAATCCCCAACCAGGAGCTGCATTTCTTCATTCCATCCGATACGGCTGACTTAATGGCTTGCTCCATTGCATCTCCGACCGGTTTGACATCTCCCCGCAGCTTGCTGATGGTATGTACACCGTACTGACGTACACTGTGCTCCTTGCCATTAATAATGGCACGAACTTTTACCCATACCCCAACACACCAGGTATCCGTATTCACTTGCGCTTCTTCCGCTTCATATTGGAATTGATCAAACAACAGTGCATTCCTGTCTGCGATACACTGTTGGGCAATATAAATATTACCGTCATAATTCACTTTATAATCATGATACGGAAACGGAGCATCCGCCAACTTTAGCCAGCGCTCCTTCTCCATTATCTGCTCCCTGGAGGAGCTGGATAACTCAACGCCTAATGATTGCGCTATTTTGCCAATGCTCATACTGCTTTCCCCTTTCTTAGATGCTCACACAAGACATGTCGGGAAATTACGCCTATACAAGAACTTATGTTCCTATTATAGTACATACGTTCGCTTTTGGCAAGCAGACACCCAAACAGGGCACGAAGAAGGCTGGCGTGGCTTTTTTTGACCGCTCCCGCCCACCGCCCTTCCTTCTTTTCTTACTGTGTAACGTGCTATACTGAGCATAAGAATGCAGGGGGTGATACAACATGAAACACTTGCGAAATGGACTTATTTTAGCTTGTATGCTGTCAACCATTACAGGAGCTTCTACCTTTGCTGCTCCGTCGATGCCGGCAACGACAAATACAGAGGCCTTGCCTCTATCAACTACAGACGTCGGATACGGTAGCATACCGACTGCTATAGAGCAGAAAATTACAGGTATCTCTTTTACCAAAAAAACACCCGTTAAAATGAGCGACTTATCGTATGTACGTGTACGATACATAGGTTTTGATGATAAGGCACATACAGGGGAGCTTATTGTTCATAAAATGCTGGCAAAGGACGTTTTCGAGATTTTCGAAGAACTATATCAAAAACGGTATCCGATTGAAAAGGTCAATCTTATCGACGAATACAAAGGCTCTGACGAACTGTCGATGAAAGCCAACAACTCATCTGCATTTAATACAAGGGCCATAGATGGAAAGAAAAAAATGTCAAATCACAGCTATGGCATAGCTATCGATATCAATCCATTACAGAATCCTCATGTGGTTGGGAATAAAGTAAACCCGGCAAGCTCTAAAGAATACGCTAATCGAAAAGTCGCCCGAAAAGGAATGATTATGAAAGGAGACGCATGTTATAACGCGTTTAAAAAGCGTGGCTGGAGCTGGGGCGGGGAATGGAAAAGCTCTAAAGACTATCAGCATTTTGAGAAGAAAATCAAATAAAAAAACTCACTGGCGTTGTCTGTCTTTTCATCTGCCATGCCATGGGCGTTTTGCAAGTGATACTTCCTTGTCCATTAAAGCAAAAAATAAAGCTACCGCAACAGATAAACCATGCGGCAGCTTTATTTTATTTAAGAGAAAAAGCCACGCCTGTTGATTATCCATAAGGTGGAAGAAA
>NZ_KE952811.1 GCF_000466385.1 Aneurinibacillus aneurinilyticus ATCC 12856 | reverse complement strand
GTTATATTGCCGGAGAAGATTGTTTTTTCTTCATTCAGTCTTGTATGGACGTGTATGACCGCTCCATTGTAGCGTATCATATTGGGCTTAGATGTGAAGCAAAAGATGCGGTTCGAACGCTTCAACAAGCTTTATTCAAACGGCAGCTTTTTGACAAGGAAGACAAACCTGCGCTTCGTTCTGACAACGGACCACAGTTTATTTCTCATGCCTTTAAGGAGGCCTGTGAATCCTTTGGGATTACGCATGAACGTATCCCACCAAGCACGCCAAATATGAATGCCCATATCGAGTCCTTTCATCGGATTTTAGAAGAGGATTGTTTGTCTCGTTATGAATTTGAAAGCTATAAACAGGCCTATGAAACGGTTGTAGAGTTCATGACTTTCTATAATGAGCGACGAATTCATTCAAGCATAAAAGACTTAGCACCAAACGAATTTTACAAATTAAATCAAGAAAACGCGATTAAAATCAAAGAAGTTCGTGTGTAACAACGTAATTTTACGTAAACGAGAGAATAAGAGTGTATGTGTCCAAAGTTCGGGGGTTAATCCGGT